>JAKAPB010000001.1 GCA_021823045.1 Actinomycetes bacterium
CCTGGTTGCGAGGGTGCTTTAGTGGTCACCTTTCAATGTTCCTGCTGGGTTTTGGGTTGACTATTCCATAAAGGGTGTTCCTCTGAAAGAGCGGGCGGTTAGCGCGTTTTGCGATTTCTAAAAAATCCTCGACCTCTAATGATCGCCCGTGCTCTGATCCCGCGGCGTGTGAGATGTTTTCATCCATCAGTGTTCCGCCAAGGTCGTTACACCCTGAACGAAGCAGAATGTCGGTTCCCTTCGGGCCCATCTTCACCCAACTTGCCTGGATATTATCGATTGCACCACTATAAGCGAGCCTTCCAACGGCATGCATGAGCAGAGTCTCTCGAAAGGTCGGGCCTTTCCTGGAGCGATGCTGGAGGAATATCGGCGATCCCATGTGGACAAACGGGAGTGGCACGAATTCAGTGAAACCCGACGTCTTGCGTTGTAGGTTCCTCGTGGCCAGGATGTGCTTGACCCAGTGCCGTGGCTCTTCGATAGACCCAAACATAATTGTTACGTTTGAGTTCAGACCTACTTCGTGGGCGACACTATGTACTTCCAACCAAGTGTCGGTATCGATCTTGTCGGGGCACAAGACGGACCTCACCTCGTCATCGAGTATTTCGGCTGCTGTGCCGGGCAGTGTTCTTAATCCAGCATCTTTTAGCATGGTCAGATACTTTCGTAATGGGAGACCTGCTCTGGTGGCCCCTTGATATACCTCCAGTGCAGAGAACGCATGGATATGGATGGTGGGCGATACTGACCTAATGGACTTGACTAGGCTCAGGTAGTACTCTGCATCAAAGCTCGGATGTATGCCGCCCTGCAGACATACTTCGGTAGCCCCGTGAGCTTCGGC
This sequence comes from Actinomycetes bacterium, assembly GCA_021823045.1. The sequence goes on from JAKAPB010000001.1 coordinate 851, forward strand.
TTCCAGTACGCGCCTTTGGACTTCTTCAAGTTCGAGTAGGTAGGGGTTTCCCCTCAGATTCAGAGACAATGGCCCTTTCGAAAAGGCACAAAACCTGCACTTGAAGGTGCAGATATTCGTGTAATTGATGTTCCGGTTATTTACGAAGGTGATGGCTTCACCACTAATTTTTTGACGCATCTGATCGGCGGCCTCACAGACCTGGTCTACCTCTGAACCACGAGCAGAAAACAGCGTGAGGATTTCGTCCTCGCCTGGTATCTCTCCAGAGGTGATTCCATCTAACACCTCATTGACTGCGCCCTTGATGATTTTGGTACCGTTAGACCTTATTGAAGGTGGGTCGATTGCTCCTCCCGAGACCCAGTCGTCCTCCCTGGCGAGCCCGGCAGATTCGGACGCTGCCAGCACTCGGAAGTGTAGGGCAGGGTCTATCCAGCGCTTTGGAGCTAAGGAAAAGGCGGGCTGTATTGCAAGCCTTGGCACAAGGGAAAATCCAATCGATTCGAGCTCCTTGGCTAGGATCTCGATGTGGGGCCAAGGACGCTCCGGATTAACGTGATCGACGGTAATTGGGGAGATACCACCAAAATCGGAGACTCCGGCATCTAATAGCGCCGAAGCGTCTTCGCTCAAATTCGGTGGGGCTTGAACGACGATATCCTCTGGAAGTATCAACCTGGCTAGGGCAATTGCCCTTTGATAGGTATCCAACGAGGGAGGAGGGAGTTCTGCCATGCTGGTTCGTGGCTTGGGAAGAAAGTTTTGGACGATCACCTCTTGGATATGGCCAAACTCATTGTGCAAGTTAGCGATGACTTCTAGGGACCTCACCCTATCCGCTTCGTCCTCTCCTATGCCAACAAGTATTCCGGTCGTAAATGCGATGCCATACCTTCCTGCGGAACGAAGTGTGCTAAGCCGGCGATCGACCGATTTGTCCGGAGCTAGCTTGTGACAAGCCAGAGAATCGTTGGTGCTTTCCAGCATCATCCCCTGTGAAACCGCCACTTCGCGCAACTTGGAGAGTTCGTCGGGACCAATTGCGCCCGCGTTGGTATGAATGAGCAATGAAGTGTTTTCGTTGATAGCTTTAGCGGCTGCATAGAGATAGTCGGTGGTGGACTCGTATCCTCGCTGGTGAAGCCAACCGCGTGCGGCGGCGTATTTGAGCTCCGGTTTTTCACCCAGAGTGAATAGTGCTTCTCTAACACCTATGTGCTCAGACCGTCTCGCCAATTCAACTACTTCATCGAGATCCATGTATGCGGACTCAGTTTTTCTGGGGGGCCTGGCGAAGGTGCAGTATCCGCATCTGTTTTGGCAAAGCATTGTAAGTGGGAAAAATGCTTTAGGCGAATAGGTGATTCGGGTTCCAGAGATCGAATAGCGCTTCTCGGCGGCCGCAAGTAGTAACTCGCTCGTGGGCAATTTCGTTAGTGTTTGACTCATTAACCAACAACCTAACCGAAACTGGCCCGTTTGGCTAGGCATCCAGACAAGGCAGATCGAACAGGTAGGAATTGGATCTTGGGCGGAAGTGGAACCCCTACATCGTGGCGGCTTGCTCCAAGCTAGGAGGTGCCTTGTGGCTTAGGGCAAAATTTTCCAATCTCTCGTACCAAAGTGGGCGGGTGTCATTTCTGCCTTCTTGGCCTGTAGTTCCTTCTTGTTGGAGATCGGCGCATGCCTGGAGGGTGGTGGCTAGGCGATCCACTGCTCGAGGGTTGACAGAATCTGCTCGTGGGATGCTGCAAATGCCTCTAAGCCCTCTGATTCAAGTTGCTTGAAGACCTGATCTAGGTTGATACCAAATTCACCAATTTCTCGAAGTAGCGATCTCGCATCTTCCACACCATCGGTAAGTCCGGGTCTTAGCTCGCCGTGATCTAAGAATGCTTCTAGTGTCGCTGGTGGCATCGTATTGACCGTGTCCGGCCCGATCAGGTTATCAACATAGAGGAGGTCCGGGTATTGGGGATTTTTGGTAGACGTAGAGGCCCACAGGGGCCGCTGGGGGACACCCCCAATATTTTTTAGCTTCATCCACTCCTCGGCGACTGTAAATCCGCAATAGAAGTCGTATGCCAATTTGGCGGAAGCCAGCGCCGCCCCACCTTTCAAATGCTTTGGGCCACCCTTCGAATCCAATAGTGCATCGACTAGCGTGTCGGTTCGACTGACAAAGAAGGAAGCAACTGAATGAGTCGACTTTAGCTTGGATGGATACCTCTCGGCAAGTTTCTGAATTCCGGCTAGGTGAGCCTGGCAGACTTCTCTATAGCGCTCTAGGCCAAAAATTAGCGTCGCATTTACCGATATCCCTTTTCCAATTACCTCGGTAATCGCCGGTAGGCATTTCTTGGTGGCCGGTATTTTTATCATAACGTTTGGCATCGCGATGCGCTCATAAATCTCCACAGCTGATTTGATGGTCGCTGCTGGGTCTAAGGCGAATTTAGGATCCACTTCTACAGAAACAAAGCCGTCCCGTCCCCCGGACGCATAGTAGAGGTCTAAAAGCTGGTCAGCCGCTCCTTCAATATCCGTCAAAACCAGTTCCCAATACAAGGACTGAGCCGACAGAGACGACAGCTTCTCAATCTGTTCCTGATAGCCTTCACCATTTTTGATAGCCTTCGCCATTATCGAAGGGTTCGAAGTCAGTCCCCTGACCCCTTGGTCTACCAGAGACGATAAAGTTCCGTCACCAAGCCAGGATCGCTCGAGGTTGTCTATCCATGGACTTTGGCCGAAGTCGCCGTAAAGGGCATGAAGCTTTGTCAACTGATGCTCGCCTTTTTTCGAGATTAGACCTCATAACCTAGTAGCAATGTCCTGTGAGTGCCAAACGGCGGCGGCGGAGGTTGAGATCGCCTCTTTGAAGCCCCCGGATTGCACCTTAATTCGGTCAACGAGAATCCTGTAAAGTCCTTCGTTAGGGCTACTATTCGGAGATTCAACCACGGCCTGGTTCGACAGAGCCGCTTGATCTCGCCTTTGGGTTTTGGAGAAGACGATTCCTTGTCTTTTCAGCACTTCACCAGTTGTTGAGGGCGAAATCGATGTCGCATATACCATGAATTGAACCGCCGAACCTAGCGCCAGCTCGTCAGTGGTGGTTATGGCTTCGGATGCCAGATCAATGTCGACAATTGAGCAGATGTCAAAGTCTCCAGTCCCGTAATCGAAGAGGTACGGATTCTGGGGTATCCCGAGTGCGATGTCTGACAGTTGGGGGATGTCCTCGGGTACAGCGAGCTCGTGTGCGCACTGAGTGGCCGCTTTCATCAATTGCAGGGCGGCCGGTCGCCCTGCAACTTCGAGTAAATTGCGCCCCTCAACTTTGGTGACAACCATAGGTACTCCAAGCGGTATCACGCTTTGGCGTGTTGGCGAAATAGCTTCGAATCTCAGTGGGTTTGTTCCCCAAAGCAGGACTAGTGCGGAGGGGGGATTTGGATCTTGGAAACCCAAACGACCCCAACTAGTTTTTCGCTGTCCCTTAGCCCCGACCACGATGAGCTTCGATCCAGGAAATATGCTATTCCAGAGGGTCAGGAAGTGATCATCAAAGTTCTCATCTGAAAAGCTGAACAACATTCCTGTGGGATCTACCCCCTTATGGGCGAGCCTTTCCGCTTTAAGGCTTTTCATCCAGGGGCTTTCGGTATTAACTTCTAGGTTGAGATCTTCAATAATAGAGACTGGGACCCCGGTTATGTTCAGTATCAGGGAAGTTGGTGGTTGGGGGTCGGTAGAGGTCATTCCCGGCAGCGTATCGACGGTAAATCCGAGTAGATTCTTCGGAGCAAGCAGTTGGTCAATAGTTTTAATGCATAGCTTTCCCTTGGACGCGAACCGCCTCGGCATGACCAACAAGGTGAAGTCGGGGGATTTGTCCGATCCAGCTATGGACTCACCAACTAATTCACCCACTGCCCCGGCCGCATCATGGTCAAAGGAGTAATAGGTGTTCATTATCGGGCTCATTGAATGTTCCAACAATTGATCCTAAAGAAGCTACGACACGAAAAGTACAATGATACGATCGGCCGAATGAGTGACCACATTAAACCATTGCAACGAATTTACGGAAGTTTGATTTTCATCGGCAATAGTTAAAGCTGCGTGTCGCCCCAAATAGGAAGGAGTAGCAACGACTCTTGCATACTCGCTAAATAATTAGGTCCTGGTCGAATGAGGCGTATCGAAAAAGTGAGGGAGGCTAGGGCTAAGCGGCTGGCTGTTTCTTGAACTTTGGGGCCGATAGACGAACGGTGGCCAAATGGAGCTTGACGAGCAGCGAAATTATCGGCCATGCTGGGTCGATCTGTCCCTTTAGGAAGGATAGTTTTGCCGCAGTTGGGGCGGCATGATGGTTATTATGCAGTCCCTCACCGCAGGTCATTAATGCCAACCAAGTGTTGTTAGTCGCGAGATTTTCATATGGCCTTTTGCCAAAACTGTGTCCGATGGCATTTATTGCCCCTGATAGGCCAAGGTAGGCCACAAGGTGGACTATTGAGGCCACGAGGGCAATTTTCCAACCACCTACGAGGGCGAGGATCGAAATTCCTATGGCTAGGCCGACAAATGAACGGTCAAAAAGCAACTCGTCCCAACGATCAGGCAGAAGGTCCCTAGCGTATTTAGCGACAGTATCTCCGTTGAGAGCTTCTTTGCGGTAGTAGCAGACGTTTCCAAACTGGACCCTGTAAAACCCCAAAAGCACCGGTGAATGTGGATCCCCGGGTACATCGGTGAATGCATGATGTTTTCTATGCACTGCAACCCATTGGCGTGGCCTTATTCCGGTGGTTATCCACAGAACGATTCGAAAGAGCAGTGCTACGCGACGGTTAAATATGACCGCCTTGTGAGAGAGGGACCTATGGAGATAGACCGTGGTGATCAGGATTGATACCTGAGTGATCGCAAGCCCTGCAATCACGCCGACTATTGCAGAGTGCATTATCCAACGCTAGCTGTTCATGCTAGAAATCTAGCGATTTTGGAAATATGCCTCTCAGCTGAACTGAGGATTCAGGTCGTGTTTCTAGACCCTTTTGAGGAGCGAGGCCCCCTATCGGATTATGACTTGCGTTGCTAATTTACCTAACCCGGTGCGCTCCCACAATTCTTCGCCTTCAGGATCACCCATTAAGCTTGACCTATGTGACGTGACCTATGTGACGTGACCTATGTGACGTGACCTATGTGACGTGACCTATGTGACGTGACTCATGCTGCGTGACTCATGCTGCGTGACTTATGTGGCGTGGATAGCCATCTTCGAAATGTGGATTCTTTGATAGAAAGTTCGTTCGGATTTAGGTGATGTCGACACTCTTTGCCACTAGTTGAGATCTGTTCGGATGTCTCGAACCTTCATCTCGGTGCGTTGAACCGCCTAGGCATAGTTTCTCATTTCTAGTTCGATGCACGAAGGGAAGTGAAATTGCCATTAGCAAAACTCTTTATGGAGCAGCTTTCCAGTAGTTCGGACTGCTGAAAGGTATCCTTGATTGCAGAGCCGATGGATCTTTCGTAATATTTGTCTCGGCGACTTTGTAATTGCTTTTCAGATTAGATTTTTGATAGCAACTTTTCTGGAAGTGCTAGGTATGTCCCTGCCGGGGAATCGGAGGGTCAGTTGGGAGTTTGCAGTGTGGCGCAAAGCTGCTAGTAATCCTAAGTCTTTGGCTGCTGAAGTCAAAGACTTGGTGGTCGCTTACCTCAAGCAGGAGACCATAGGGCCCTTAAAAGGGATTGGACGTTACCTGGGCTTCGGTGTAGCGGGTTCAGTTTTGGTAGCAGTTGGACTACTGATGCTGATAATTGGTATTTTGCGCCTACTTCAGAGTGAGACGGGGTCGACCTTCACCGGAAACCTTTCGTGGCTTCCGTATTTAATTACGGCGGCAATTGCAACGGTATTTTTGGCAATCACTGCAATTGCGATTCGGCGACAGCCCAAGCGATTTTAGGAAAGGGAGGTCGGAAAATGGACCATTTTGAAAAAAAGATATCTCCTAGTGATATCGAGGCCAAGCTTAGGGAACTCCAAGGCGGGCTTGACAGGGCGAAGGAGACTGCGAGACCGGCGTTGAATTCAATCGGGGCTATCGCAGCGACGGCGGTAGTAGTAATGGTGTTTTTGGTTGGTGTTAAATTTGGCAGGCGCAAAAACGCTACCGTCGAGGTTAGGCGGATATGAGCCAGATGATGAACATATTCATGAGTGTTTTTCCCAAGGCTGGCGGCGGGGGAGGACCCAAAGCTAAAAGAGGTGTTCGAGGAGGTTTTACCCTTGATACCTTGCTCAGACGGGGTAGTCGATCTACCTGGTCACCGGTAGCGGCGATTTCAATGTCGATAATTGCCATCAGATGGTTGAAGAAGAGAATGGGGCCCAAAACCATATCCATGACGGTTAGACCAGGCGAAAGTTACATCGTGTCCTCAATCCCTAAATCAAGGGGCACGAATCGCTAGTGTCTCACCAAGAGCCGGAGGGCACTGACGAAATCGTTTTGGATGGTTCGGATAGTAACTCAGATAGATCCGGGGAGACCACGATCGTTTCTGAGGGGGAAGTTTCTGAGGGGGAAATAGTAGTTCTGGTCGACTCCAGACAGAGGAAAACCATGTCTAGGGTAAAGTCGGGGGGATCGTCTCATACTCATTGGGGGACCATACGCCACGACGACCTTATTGGAATCGGCTATGGCCAACAGGTGCTTTCCAGTAAGAATAAACCGTATCGTGTTTTTAAGGCGACCCTGTCGGAGTTTATCTATGCAATGCCCAGAGGGGCCCAGGTCATCTACCCGAAGGATCTTGCTCAGATCTTGTTCAACCTCGACCTATTTCCCGGAGCGAGAGTTTTGGAATCTGGAGTAGGTTCGGGTGCTCTTTCGACCTCCTTGGTGCGAGCCGGAGCTCTGGTTGACGGCGTCGAATTACGGGAAGAGTTTGCCTCAATCGCCATGAAGAATCTCCGTTCGCTAGTGACTCCCGACCTGTGGAACAATTATCGAATTCGACTAGGCAACGCATATGAAGACGACCTGGGATCTGGCTACGATCGAGCGGTACTCGACTTACCGGAACCTTGGAAGGCGCTGGATGGTGTGAGGTCAGCGATCTCGCAGACGGGAATTCTTTGTTGCTTCGTGACAAACATCACCCAACTCATGGAGTTGCATGAGGCTCTGCCACGAGCGGGCTTTACTTTGGTCACCTCATCAGAGACCTTGGAGCGAGAGTGGTACTTAAACGGAAGAATCGCTAGGCCGCAGCATAGAATGACCGCTCACAGCGGCTTTATTACTACGGCTAGGGTGGCGCCACCAAGGATAAAGGTTGCCGGCCAACCGATACTTGATTTGTCATAGAGGACAAAGGGCCCCAGGCGAGCTGAACTACAAAAGCACTACGACTGCCTGTGGCGGGAATCCCCCGGATTAAACCGTGGGGAGGCCCAATGAAAGTTGAATTAAAGCTCAAGGAAACTTATCGAGAAATCGGTGCGCCATGAACCCCCGGGGTTCCTCCATGGATTTACTGGCTCCAATTGGGGTCTAGGTCCTGACCGGAAATGGAGGGTCCACGGGGGAGGAAGCGGAGAGCGACTAGAGGTCCTCAACGAATATACATTCACCTGGACATTCTTCAGAGGCTTCTACGACTGCATCTTGCAAATCGTCAGGTACATCCGCCATTTGTGCACTACCACCCGGTTCGTTTAGGACGGTCGTCCCCTCCTTCACGTAGGCCAACCCGTCGTCCAAAAGGGTAAAAACGGCCGGCGCAATCTCTTCGCAGAGTCCATCTCCGGTGCAGAGATCCTGGTCAATCCAGACCTTCATCAAAAATTCCTCTCATGAATCAGTCAGCGGCTAGTCAACTATGTCGAGCCATAGGGCCTGAGCCGTTCAACAGTAATTAGTGAATCTAATCTGACTCTGAAAATATGGTGTTGCGAAGTCCAAGAGAAGCTAAAGCCATAGTTGCAATGTTGCAGATCTGGTGTAGCGTGAGGGTTAGCAGAGGCTCGGGAGGTGTTGATGTCAGACGGTTTTGACCAAGGTGATCGCCTTGAAGCATCAGAAGGCTTGACGTCGGAGGAGCGGGTAAGGCTCCTCGAAGCTGACGTCTTGGAACTGAGGAGACGACTCCAAGACGCGCCAATGAAAGTTAGAGCCCTTGAGGAGAAACTGCTTGAGGTGTCGGGTCAACTGGCCCAGGCCGTGGCGAAGAACGAAAAGCTGACGTTTACCCTCCAACAGGCTCGGGAACACATAGCAACCCTACGGGAAGAGGTAGAAAAGCTCACTCAGCCACCTTCCGCCTATGGGGTGTTCGTTGGATCTAACGATGATGACACTGTCGATATCATCACCTCCGGCAGGAAGATGCGAGTCGCCCTCCATCCGGATCTTGAGCCCTCGGAATTGCGGCCAGGGCAGGAGGTAGTACTTAATGAATCCTTTTCGGTGATACTGGCGAGGAATCCCGATCTTTCCGGTGAGGTCGTCACCGTAAAAGAGGTGATGGAGGATGGGAAGAGGGTACTGGTCGTAGGAAGGGCCGACGAGGAGCGGGTGGCTGAGATAGCCGGGGATTTACTAGGTACTAAGCTCCGCTCTGGGGATAGCGTTTTGTTTGATTCGCGTACAAACCTCATCCTTGAAAAGCTCCCTCGTCCTGAGGTCGAGGAGCTTGTCTTAGAGGAGGTTCCTGATGTTACTTACGAAGACGTAGGTGGCTTGGATCGGCAGATCGAGGAGATCACCGACGCGGTCGAGCTTCCGTTTTTGCATCGCCATCTCTTTGCTAACTACCGACTCCCAGCGCCCAAGGGCATTCTCCTGTACGGACCGCCAGGCTGTGGCAAGACGCTGATAGCTAAGGCGGTTGCAAACTCATTGGCAAAGAAGGTCGCCGCCCTTACAAACAACGCTGCGGTTCGATCCTATTTCTTGAATGTAAAGGGCCCCGAGCTACTAAATAAGTACGTTGGTGAAACCGAAAGGCAGATTCGATTAATCTTTCAGAGAGCTAGGGAAAAGGCCGAAGAAGGGGTTCCAGTTATCGTCTTTTTTGACGAGATGGACTCCTTGTTTAGGACTAGGGGAACAGGAATCAGTTCCGATATGGAGTCGACGATCGTTCCACAGCTCTTGGCCGAGATTGATGGCGTCGAAGCCCTTAGAAACGTCATAGTAATTGGTGCTTCCAACAGAGAAGACCTTATTGATCCGGCGATACTCCGTCCTGGTCGACTGGACGTGAAGATAAAGATCGAGAGGCCCGACGAATCAGCGGCCGCCTCGATCTTCTCACGCTACCTAACTCCCGATCTCCCATACGGCGCTTCGGAGATTGCGTCTCTTGGGGGTGGGGAGGTAGAAAAGGCCATTCGGGTAATGATTGAAAAGACCGTGAGGGAGATGTATCGAACCGACGAGGACAACAGGTTCCTCGAGGTGACTTACCAAGGTGGCGACAAAGAAATCCTCTATTACAAGGACTTCTCTTCGGGAGCGATGATAGAAAATATCGTGAGGAGGGCAAAGAAGCTGGCCATCAAACGTGAGATCGCAGGCCAAGTGGGTGGAATTACGACTGATGATCTCATTCAATCGATTGCCAAAGAGTACAAAGAGCATGAAGATTTGCCGAACACCACCAATCCTGACGACTGGGCAAAAATTTCAGGCAAGAAGGGTGAGAGGATCATTTACGTCCGAACGCTTGTTACACAAGGTAAGGAAGCAAAGGGTGGTCGATCCATCGAGAGGGTTGGAACCGGACAGTATCTATAGCCACTGGTTGCGAATGTAGATGGAGAGGGGTGAGCTTGTCGATTCCAAAGGTTTGTGGGATTGAAACTGAATATGGCATTACGATGCCCAAGACGGCAGATGCAAATCCCATTACTGCGTCTTCGATGCTTATCAATGCCTTTGTAAATGAGATATCGGGAAAGGTGGGCTGGGATTTCGAGGATGAAGCTCCCGGGCACGACGCTAGGGGCTTCAATCTCGAGGGATCATTGCCTCCTGAAGTCGAGACCCACTTGGTAAATACCGTGCTTACCAACGGGGCAAGGTTTTACGTAGACCATGCACATCCCGAGTACTCCTCGCCTGAGTGTCTCAATCCAAAAGAAGCCGTGCTCTACGACAAAGCTGGCGAGTTGGTCCTCAGGAAGGCAATGTCCGCTGCAAAGAGGGCGCTACCTAATGAGCAGGAAATTGTGGTCTACAAGAATAACTCCGACCGAAAGGGCAACTCGTATGGTTGCCACGAGAACTACATCATGGATCGACAGGTACCATTCAACAAGATTGCCAAACAGGTAACCCCATTTTTTGTTACCAGGCAGATATTTTGCGGTTCAGGCAAGGTGGGCAGTGAATTCCAAAATATTGCGAAATGGGAAGTACCATTCCAGATTTCCCAACGGGCAGACTTTTTTGAAGAGGTAGTTGGCCTAGAGACCACCCTTAAAAGACCGATTGTCAATACTCGGGATGAGCCTCACGCAGACGCCACGCGATATCGCAGACTTCACGTGATATTGGGTGACGCAAATATGTCCCAGTTCTCAAGCTATTTAAAGCTCGGGACGACGGCCCTTGTGCTTTCGATGATCGAGGATTCCTTTTTGGATGAGGCCGATTTGGCGATCGAGGATCCAGTTGGGTCGCTACGAAAGGTCTCTTGGGACCTATCTTTGTCGACCCAGCTTTCCAGAGTGAGTGGCGGAAGTATATCCGCCCTCGATCTCCAGTGGGAGTTTTTGCGACTAGCGCAGAAGTATGCAATCCAAAGAGGAACTGAAGTCATAGGGGGCGACGAGTTTGGAGAAGAAATTCTGCTTAATTGGGAAGAGACCCTTCAGGCCCTTGAGGCGGATCCAATGTCTTTAGCAGACCGGCTCGACTGGGTTGCCAAATATCAACTAGTTTTAGGATACATGGACAGACATGGTCTGGAGTGGGATGACCCCAAGCTTGCAGCGATTGATCTTCAATACCACGACATCAGGCCTGAGAAGTCGCTGTTTTATCGTCTAGGGATACGATCAATTTGGAGTGATTCGGAAGCCGAACTGGCCACCCACTCTCCGCCCAGGGGGACGCGGGCTTACTTTAGAGGTAAGTGTCTTGAGAAGTACCCGAGAAATGTTGCCGCCGCCAACTGGGACTCGATAATCTTTGACCTTGGACGAGATCCCCTTAGGAGAGTTCCGATGATGGATCCCCTCAGAGGGACGGCGAAACATGTCGATGAATTAATTGATAGATGTGATACCGCACAGGAGTTATTGGACGCTCTAGGAACTTAGGAGACAGGTTATGGCTGAAAGAGAGATGAAGAAAAGATCAGCTCCTTCGGCACGCGAGTCTGAAGAGGCACAGCCGCAGGAAGCATCGGGCAAGAACAAAGAGGGTGAGGATCTCAAAGCTAAACTCGATGCAGTGCTGGATGAGATTGATGAGGTCTTGGAGGACAATGCCGAGGAGTTTGTTAGAAACTATGTGCAAAAAGGCGGCGAGTAGAACACTTCAATTGTGACTTGATACCATTTTTGCCGAATCGATTAGGCCAAATTGAAATGAATAGATTGAATTGAAAGGAAGATGAGGAGATCTTGAGCCTGCCTATGTTCTCGCCCTCGGAAGATCCGGGTCCGAGTTTTGTTGAGGTAATTTCGCGAATATTGCCGGAAAAGTCGGCACTCCCTCGGCTAATTTCCGGTCCTGAAACAGTGAATTATCACCCCGGATCTCCAATCTCCGTACCCCACGGAACGACCATAGCGGCCGTTAGATACGCCGATGGTGTGATTATGGCGGGCGACCGCAGGGCGACCGAAGGCAATTTTATCGCCCATCGGAGGATTGAGAAGGTTTTTGCCGCCGACAGGCATTCAGCGGTAGCGATTGCCGGAGCTGCTGGCCCGGCCGTCGAGATGGTGAAACTCTTTCAAGTGCAACTTGAGCATTATGAGAAAGTGGAGGGCTCGGTACTGTCCTTGGAAGGCAAAGCGAACCAACTTTCACAGATGATTAGGGCAAATCTCCCTATGGCCATGCAGGGCTTGGCGGTCGTTCCGCTTTTCGCTGGTTGGGACATCTTAAGGCGCAAAGGACGGATTTTTACCTACGACATTACTGGCGGCCGATATGAAGAGGTTGATTATCATGCCACCGGTTCGGGGGGTCGAGATGCAAAGGCTACGATCAAGCTAGGATACCGAGATCAGCTGGATGAGACTTCGGCGGTGAAGTTGCTCATCTCGGCGCTCTTGGAAGCTGCTGAAGAGGATTCGGCTACCGGCGGACCAGATCCGGTGCGAGGTATATATCCGGTCATTGCGACGGTTTCTGAGCCGGGCTTTAAACGTGTTACCGATGAGGAGATCGCAGAATTGACACAGCAGGTGCTGGCGGATAGGGCCGATAGGGGCGTTGCACAGTGACGATGCCGTTTTACGTAGCCCCTGAGCAAGTGATGAAGGATAGGGCTGACTATGCCCGCAAGGGCATCGCCCGCGGCAGGGCCCTAATAGGTACCGTCTACCAGGGGGGAGTGCTGCTTTGTGCTGAAAACCCATCGAAGTCTCTCCACAAGATATCCGAGATTTATGATCGAATTGCCTTTGCGGGCGTGGGCAAATACAACGAGTTTGACCAGCTCCGGGTCGCAGGGGTGAGGCATGCTGACACCAAGGGGTATGCGTACTCTAGGGATGATGTCGACGCAAGGAGCCTTGCCAACATCTACGCACAGTATTTGGGCCAGGTCTTTACTCACGAGATGAAGCCTATGGAGGTGGAAATTCTCGTTGCTGAGCTGGCACCTTTGACCCAAGTCGGTGAGCTCTACCATATTCTTTACGATGGTACGGTCATGGACGAGAGCAATTTTTCGGTCATCGGTGGCGATTCAGAGACGATTTCAGAAAGATTCTCGGCGACCTTTAAAAAGGATTGGAACCTGAAGGAAGCTTTGAGAGCGAGTGTCGCCGCGCTAGCAGGACCAGAACGGAAGATACCAGTCTCGGAACTTGAAGCGGCAGTGCTGTCAGAATCCAATGGAAGGCGGGCATTTTCACGACTCGGTCAGTCTCAACTTGACGAACTACTGGCATAGGGACCTCGGTGAGCGATATTTCCGAGGTGCGGCCTCCGGATAGAAGGATCTTCGGGTTAGAGAACGAGTACGGAGTTACATGCACCCTGAGGGGTCAGAGGCGTCTTTCGCCAGACGAAGTAGCCAGGTATCTTTTTCGCAAAGTGGTCTCCTGGGGTAGGTCGTCGAATGTGTTCCTAGAGAATGGTGCGCGTCTTTACCTCGACGTTGGTTCGCATCCTGAATATGCCACCCCGGAATGTGACAAAGTGGTAGACCTTGTCACACATGACAAGGCCGGCGAGAGGATCCTAGCTTCACTGGTTGATTCTGCGGAAGCAAGGATGAGGGGAGAGGGGATTAGGGGCACTATTTACCTCTTCAAAAATAACACTGATTCGGCAGGAAACTCCTACGGTTGCCATGAAAACTACCTCACCACAAGGGGAGATGAGTTTGCCAGGTTCGCCGAGGTTCTAATTCCCTTTTTTGTATCACGCCAGATATACGCTGGCGCCGGAAAGGTTCTTGTCACGGCGAGGGGCCCGATTTTCTGTATCTCCCAGAGGGCCGAACACATATGGGAGAGTGTCTCATCTGCGACCACCAGGTCAAGGCCCATCATAAACACCCGTGACGAACCCCATGCCGACGCAGAGCGTTTTAGGAGACTGCATGTCATCGTCGGAGATTCGAACATGAGCGAGTACACCACGTTTTTAAAGATTGGTGCCGCTGCGATCATGCTCCGCATGCTTGAGGACCCATCGGTAGTCCTTAGGGACTTGACCTTAGAGAATCCGATTAGGGCCATAAGAGAAATCTCTCACGATACTACCTGTTCGCGAAAGGTCAGGTTGGCCAATGGTAGGGAGTTAAGTGCCCTTGAGATTCAGAGCGAATACCTTGAAAGGGCCATTCGATATTCAGATTCGCAAGGTCTACCACCAGAAGAAATGAAGGCCCTTTCGATGTGGAGGGAGTGCGTAGAAGGCCTAGCGAGTGATCCAGGAAAACTCTCGGGAAAGGTCGATTGGGTTATCAAGCAGAACCTCATCGATTCCTACAGGGTCAAGAATTCAGTTTCACTCGCACATCCTCAGGTAGCTCTTTTAGATCTCCAGTACCATGATATTTCTAGGGAGCGAGGTATTTTCTATCGACTTCAGAGGGCTGGCCTTTGTGAGCGTCTGACCGATGATGATTCGATAGATAAAGCGATGGAGTTTGCTCCCGAGACCACTCGAGCCAAACTTCGGGGAGAATTTATACGACAAGCAAAGGAGAAGAGGCGCGACTTTACTGTTGACTGGGTTCATCTGAAACTGAACGATCAGGCCCAACGTACTGTAATGCTAAAAGACCCCTTCAAGAGTGAAGACGAAAGAGTAGACAGGTTAATTGAAAGCCTGTAGGAGACGTTTTGAATCAACCACCAGAAAGCTCATCCCCAGAGGAACAGAATCCGGCCGATTCGAACCCAGCAGATACATATCAGCCGTTAGTTGAAAAAGAAGCCGTCGGCGATTCTGCGACCCGGGATCGGCCACTTGGAGACGGTTCTACGAATACGTCCGGAGTTCGTACTCACCGGGTGACAAGAAAGTCGAATCGCTCGAGAGTCATCAAAGAGTGGACAGCCCTCGTTATCGTCGCAGCTGTCGTAGCCCTTGGGGTTCGGGCATTTGTGTTTCAGGCCTTTTTCATTCCTTCCGGCTCCATGTTACCTACCCTTCAGATAGGGGATCGGATTCTCGTAGACAAGCTGAGCTACGACCTTCACAAGGTAAATCGTGGCGACATGATCGTTTTTCGGACTCCGCCCGCCGATACCGGCGACCCTGGCATCAAGGACCTCGTGAAGAGGGTTATAGGGTTACCTGGTGAAAGGATTTCTTCTTCTGGGGGATCGGTTTACATAAATGGGAAAAAGTTGCCCGAGCCGTGGCTCCCACCGGATACCAAGACTTTCGGCATCACGCCTCAAACAATTCCGGCTGGCGAAGTATTTGTGATGGGAGACAATCGTGGCAACTCTAAGGACTCCCGAGTATTTGGCCCGATATCTGAAAAGCTTATAGTGGGAAGGGTGGAACTCATTTTTTATCCTCTTTCCCAGTTCCACCTCTACTGGTAGGGACGCACAAGATGGTCCTTCGGGTTGTTAGGAGAAATCCCTAAAAAAATCGTCGATTCTGCCGATACAGATAATGGATTTAGGATGATGCAAAGCGAAGGGAGTCGCAATGCCAATAATTAGGGCGACCTGTCCTACCTGTGGCGACGTGGAGTTTTCTCCGAGGCTGCTGAAGGTCATGGTCTGTTCTACCACTGGCGAAGCTTCTTACGGCTTTAAATGCCCCGCTTGTGAGTTACTGGTATCGAAGCAGACCGACAAGCAAGTAGTAGAGCTACTCGTAAGCACTGGGGTGGCGGTCTCCTTCTGGTCACTTCCCGAGGAGCTCTACGAGCAGCATGCTGGTGCGCCGATCGGATTCGATGACCTGATTGAATTTCATTATCAACTACATTCCGGTAACTGGAGCGAGCAACTCGTGAGCGAAATGAAGAATCTCACCCGTCACTTCGGCTCCGAAGGTGAGTAGCTTTTCGGGCGTAAATGCTTATTTGTATCTTCCCAAATCTAAGTAGACCTGAATTCGGGACCGCATTGGGGGGTCTACTCCTTGAACTGGTGAGTATGTGACTGACTGACCAGAAAGTTAAAGTGCCTCAACGCATCGGCTGTGGAGATCAGCAGTGGTTAAGATGATTTTGTGAGCTTCGATCCCAGCAAATTATTGATAGTGCTCGTGGTAGCCCTCATAGTATTGGGGCCAGAGAAGCTACCACACTTCATGAGGCAGGCTGGCAAGTATCTAAATGAGTTCCGGTCGATGAGAGATCGCCTAAAATCCGAAGTGGACAATGCCTTGGGCGGTATAACTGGGGTGTCTACTGGGATAACAAGTCAGATAACGCAGCAGATCGATCCAATAAAGGATGTATTCGGGCAGTTCAGGGGACAGACCTCCAACCCCTTTTCAATCGGTGGAGCCGTAGGATCGATATTTGGTGGTTCTCCGGCGCAATCTGCCCAAAAGCCGAACGGGCTATTTTCCGGTCAAAGCATGGGTAACCCCCAAGAGCAGCCCTCGGAAGTATTGCCAAACACTTTCTATCAAGCGCAGAGACAGATAGCGGAGCACAAAGCGGCTAGCGTTGGCTCCAATGACTTTGTTCGGAGATGGTGGGACGTTTCTGGTGAAGAAGGCTTCTGGGACGGTAATCCAGTTCTGAATTGAGTTATCGTTGACGATTAAGATATGGAAAAAACAGAAGTCGCCTGATCGATCCCTTGAGTCAAAGGGATCGATGCCGCTGCTCGAACACCTGGCAGAGCTTCGCAGGCGGCTCGTAATATCTGCTGTCGCCGTAACCGTGCTTGCTATCGCAAGTTATGGCTTTTATGGTCATATGCTCGCTTTCCTGCTTCACCCGCTTTGCATTGCAGAGCCAAAGAATCAGTGCAAACTCTACGTTACGTCGCCACTGGATGGGTTCGCACTTCGAATCAAGGTCGCCGGTTACGCTGGACTCTTTTTTGCGTCACCGGTCGTGTTACTTCAAATTTGGCGTTTTATTGCGCCAGGACTCAAAAACTCTGAACGAAAGTACTCCCTTATCTTTGTTTCATCGTCGATATCGCTGTTTACGCTCGGGGGGTTTGTGGCCTATACCGCATTCCCTCATGCACTTCAGTTTTTGCAAGGAGCGGCTGGTACTTATGTACATCCGATCTACACGCCACAAAGTTATCTCAATCTTCTGCTAGCTCTGATGGCAGCTTTTGGGGCGGCTTTTGAATTTCCCGTGGTTTTGATCTCCCTCGAATTGCTTGGCGCCGTAACACCAAAGAAACTGGCGCAGTCGCGTAGATGGGCTATCGTAATTATCTTTGCCGTAGCAGCGGTGTTTATTCCAAGTTCAGACCCGTTTTCACTCTTTGCCCTAGCTTTGCCGCTGATTTTCTTTTATGAAATCTCGATCTTGATAGGTAGATTGGTGCTTAGAAGGCGGGCGTCTCCTTTAGCAAGTTAGGTTCGAAATTTTGGATTCAGGCTTCCGCGAAGTATTTATGGGCCAGGTCGGTTTTGAACTGGACGATTTCCAGCTTTCAGCTTTCGACCTAATAGACCGAGGGGAGTCGGTCTTGGTGGCTGCTCCCACTGGTTCAGGAAAGACGCTGGTAGGACTCTACGCAATTGGACGAGTGCTTAAACAGGGGGCTAAGGCGTACTACACGACGCCTCTTAAAGCCCTATCGAATCAGAAATATGTCGAATTTTGCTCTGCATTTGGTAGCGCAAACGTAGGTTTGCTGACTGGCGATAATTCAATTCGCCCAGACGCCGATGTAGTGGTCATGACGACAGAAGTTCTGAGAAATATGCTTTATGCAGGTTCTTCCGAAATTGACAAGCTGGGTCTGGTCGTGTTGGACGAAGTCCACTACTTGCAGAATCCCTACAGAGGTGGTGTATGGGAAGAGGTGATTATCCACCTTCCGCCCACGGTATCGCTGGTGTGCCTTTCGGCGACCGTTTCTAACGCCGAGGAGTTTGCGTCATGGATGAAGACCGTCCGAGGTTCGATGGAAGCGGTTATCGAGGAGCGCCGACCCGTTGAGCTCAAGCATCTCTACATAGTAGGCGACAAGAGAAGCGGAGCGACGGAGTTATTGCCGACATTTGTGGATGGAAAGCCGAATCCTGAGGGACATTCCTATGATGCACCTTGGCTTAGTGAAGAGATCTTCAAAAGGCGATCAAGGCCCAGGGCTTACCCGCCGAGCAGGGTGGACGTACTCGCGAAGCTCGCATCGGTGGAGGCACTTCCCGCAATCTACTTCATCTTCTCTCGCAACGGCTGCGACGAAGCGGTAAGGAGTGTCAAGCTTTCTGGATTGCGATTCACCAACCAAGCCGAGCGAAGCGAGATTAGGGAAATAGTTTCCGAAAGGACCCAGAATATTGACCCAGCTGACTTGGAAGTCTTAGGTTTTAGTGCTTGGCTTGATGCGCTGGAAGCGGGCATTGCGGCTCATCACGCCGGGATGGTGCCACCATTCAGGGAAGCAGTGGAGGCCTGTTTCGAGAGATCCCTCGTCAGGGTTGTTTTCGCTACGGAGACTTTGAGCCTCGGAGTCAATATGCCAGCTAGATCCGTTGTGATCGAGAAATTGACAAAGTTCAACGGCGAGCGCCACGACCTACTATCTCCTGGTGAATATACTCAGCTTTCGGGGAGGGCGGGTCGAAGGGGTATAGACGAAGTAGGACATTGTGTTGTGGTGTGGTCACCGGCGACAACTTTCTCTCAAGCGGCATCTCTGGCTTCGACACGGTCATATCCGATTACCTCTTCGTTCCGTCCAAACTACAACATGGCAACAAATTTGGTAAAGGGATTCGCTCCCGACACCGTCAGACACCTACTCAACCTTTCCTTTGCGCAGTTCAGATCGGATTCAGAAGTAGTCGAGATTGAAGCAGAACTCGCCCGCTTGAGGCGACGCGTCGATGAAGCACGACGTGAAGCGGAATGTGGATTCGGGGATATTTGGGATTACCTCGACAGAAAGGTTAAGAGACACCCTCCGCAGGTGGCCGAACGGCAGTTAACGATTCCTCCTCGGGTGAGGCTCGACAGATTGCGCCCAGGGGATGTTCTTGCGATTGACGACGGAAACTCGGCAAAGCTTCCACTGGTGGTTGTGTTATCCACGGGAGTCCGATCCAATCAGCGCGTAAAGATATTGGCAGTATCCGGCGTTGGCAGGGTACACCGTCTCACTGGCGTTCATGAGGAGTTACTCCAAATGGTCGGTTCGGTGGCCTTGCCTCGCCCATATGCGCCGAGCGACACCACATACAAGAAGAAGCTGTCCGGACTGCTTACTCCATTTGCATCTCCTGTATATTCGCTGGTCGAACCGAAGATCGAAAGGCCCAACAGAAATCGACCTATCGTGGATGAAGAGCTCTTGCGACTGGAGGCCAATCTCCAAGAGTGTGATGATTTCAAGACCCACCTCAATTCGGCAAAGAAGGCAGAAAGGATCCAAGGACGTATATCTGAGCTCTCAAGACGGGTTAGGTCAAAGCTAGAGTCATTGGCAATACAGTTCGATCGAGTAGTAGAGATACTCGAGGACCTAGGTTACGTTGAGAATTGGCAGCTCAGTGAGAAGGGGGAGAGGCTTTCACGCCTTTATGCCGAGAGCGACCTACTCTGCTCAATGGCTATGGAGGAGGGTCTTTTTGACGGACTCGGGCCAGAAAGCCTTGCTGCGCTAGTTTCGACCCTAACCTATGAAGCCCGGCCGCAATTTCGAGGAGACCCGGGTTTGCCCACCAACGCCGTTGCTGTCAGATTTAGGCGCATTCTGGAATTGAGAAAGTCCTTAGTTGCCATGGAAGGGAAGGCCAGAATACCCCTTACCCGAGAGCCAGACGCAGGATTTTCTCGGATGATTTTCCGATGGGTGCAGGGAAAGCCTTTGCTGGAAGTATTGGGACCCGAGAGGCTTCCGGCGGGCGATTTTATTCGAAACGCAAAGCAGCTTTTGGATCTCCTTCGGCAAATTAGAGATGTCGCTCCGACTCAAGAGGTTCGCCTTTGTGCAGACAAGGCGTGTCGAATGATTTTTAGGGGCGTGGTAGCGGCTTCTTCGCAGGTTTACTTTGACGTGAAGTCACTCGAACGACAGGGTAACCTGCCGGAACAGGCGGCAAACTCAGAGCTTAACTAATCGGATCACTTTTAATAGTGATAAATTGGCGGCTACTTTGATGCTTGCGCCTAGTATGGCGCGACTATGCACGAGGGGACGAGCGACAACAGATCTGAAGAATTTTCCGAGGATGAGCGGGAGGTTTTGGATCACTATTTTACCAACTTTGATGGCTCGGTTTTCTGCCTGCGTAATTTGAATGAGACCGTGAAGGCGGCACTATTTAGTCGGTATTCGCGTTCAAAGAATTCGATGCGTAGGGTGTTTTTGGACGAGTTCTATCACCAGATCGACCACAGTGGTGATCGAAGCCAACTTGAAATGGGTGGAGAACGAGCCAATAAATTGTTTCGGCGAGTTATAGCGGAGTACGGAGACGATTCGGTTGCCCAGTTGGCAGGTGTTCATATCGCTTTTGAAGGGGTCTCAAACGTCCTGACGAAGGTGATTGAAAGGCCAAGGTTGATGTCCTACCTCGAACAGTCTACGAGGTACCTCAGCTTTGGGAAGCGGGCCGACGGAACCTACCCCTTTAGTGTTCCGCCCGAATTGAGCCCCGAGGATTCCCTCACCTACTCGAGGTCGATGAATGAGGTGTTTGGCCTCTATGAAATCACAGCGGCCAAGGTACGAGGATACCTTGAAGCAAATTTGTCGGATAAGAGTGACTTGGATATGGTGCGCGCGGCACAGGCTGCGTCGTTCGACGCAGCGAGGGGTGTGCTTCCCGCCAGTGTAATTTCCAATGTCGGGGTATTTGGCTCCCCTCAATCGCTTGAGAGTTTGATAATGCACTTGCGGGCATCGGAGCTTAGTGAAGCCAAGATTCTTGCCGAAAGGGCCAAGGCAGAGCTAGAAAAGGTAGTTCCCGCCTTTATATCTCGCTTGGACCAGCCTGACCGGGGACTTCGATGGGTCGAATATCTTTCGTTGACTAAGGCTGCCACGAGGGAATTTGTCGGCAGGCTGGTTGGAAAGGAAGAAGCGTATGGTAGTACGGTCGAAGTCTCTCTCTACAGCTTCGATCCCGATGGCGAAGCCCGGATTGCCCGAGACATAATCTGTGCCGAAAGCCGACTCTCCATGGACCAAGCACGAGAAGTGGTGTCACGGCTGAACGCTATCCAGCTAGATGAACTATTTTCTGTCTACGCCGGTGATAGGGCGAACAGGAGACACAAACCAGGTCGGGCTTTTGAAGCGACCCAATATGGCTTTGACGTGGTTTCAGACTACGGGTCTTTCCGGGACATGCAGCGCCATCGACTTTTGTCGATAGAGTGGCAGACTCTCGACACTTCTTTGGGTTACAACGTTCCAAGTTTGGTGAACGAAGCAGGCGCTGGGGATGATTTTTGTCGTGCTATGGAGATTTCCCGTGAAGCCAATGAGGAGTTGAGTCTTCGTTACCCCAAGGCGGTAGCTAGCTATGCGGTGTGTATGGCGTACCGAATTAGATATCAGATGCTGATGTCGGCACGAGAAGCGATGCACGTGTGCGAACTCAGATCGCAGCCGTCCGGCCATCCCAGTTACCGCAGGATTGCCCGAGAAATGCATCGGTTGATAGCCGAGGAGGCGAAGCATTATCGAGTTGCGGCGTCGATGATATTCGTCGACGGCAATGATGAAAAGTTGGGTCGATTGGAACAAGAGAGGCGAATTTCTGAGAAAAAGCGCCTATTTCTACCAGAATAAGTTGGAATGAAGCGATTATATGTAGGTGTTTGGATCGAGGCAGTTAGTATTCGGTCGAACAGTTTGTGCAGAGGTTGAGATGGCCAGGAAAAAAAAGAGCGAAGAATTAGTAGATGAGGTCGAGGAAGTTGGCAAAGGGCTTGATCCTCTGGCCGAAGACCACGTATTCGAAGACGAAGAGGATGACGAGACCGAAGGTTTTGGCGAGGAGCCAGATTTTATTTCAGAAGAGGATTTCGAGGAAGAGGAAGTCGAATTCGACGACGATATTGATTTCGACGACGACGTAGATTTTGTAGATGTCCTTGAAGATGATCTCGTAGACGACATCGATGACGTCCTTGTAGACGACGAGGTAGAAGACGATGAGGACGATGAACTCGAGACAGACGATGACGAATCGGCACTTGAAGACTCGGCTGAATCCGACGAAGATGATGATGATTTTGACGATATCGATGAAGACGAAGTCGAAGCGAGCCTCGACGACATACTTCGCGAGCGCCTGGTAGTCATTGACGACGACGATGACGATCTAGAAGCCGATGATCGAGGAGAAACGATAACGAGGGTGCTCCCGAGGCAGCCCGATGAATTCGTATGTCAGTCATGCTTTCTTGTGAAGAAAAGAAGCCAGTTGGCCGATCCAAAGCGCTCATTCTGTCGGGATTGCGTCTAGGTTTTCTTCCATGACTCAAGAGGAAGGCCCGACCTACGGTCCCGAAGGTTTTGACCCTAGAAGTTTTGTCAAGGATGTCGTCTATTTTTCGGTTGGAGTAACGTCAGCCTTGGCAAAGGCGGTCCCTACCGCGGCCAAAGACGGCGAGAGAATAGTTGCTGAAAAGATTCAGTCGGCGGAGATGGTAGGTAGGCTCACCGTCGGCTTTCTGAGACATAGCTATGGACCGAAGGTCGATGAAGTAGTCTCTGGTGTGAAGAAGCTCTTTGGAGGAGCTTCAGGCGGTAATAAAGAAGATAGAAGCCGAGATAACGCAGCGGACAGAACTGCTGGGGAAGCTAAGCCATCGCAATCGGCAGGTAATTCTGGAGTGGTCGGAACGATTGCCAACTACGATCAATTGACTGCTGCTCAGGTAATACGACACCTCGAACTTCTCGGCGAAGAGGAGCTCGCCGAAGTTGAGGGATACGAACTAGCTGGCAGGAGACGAAGAACTATCCTGAATCGCCTTTCTGAGATTCGTGAAAATCGCATTGCGCAACAAGGCGATTAGCTGCTATCCTCCGTTTATTCAACTTTGCGGGTCAATGCCGTATGCTGTTTCGGTGAGTATTGATGGGTGGATAGAAGTCCGTAATTTTAGAGTTGTCTTCGGGTGGCTTGACTTTGCGGGCATGGAGGCTTCTGACTCTTGAAGGTTTTGTCTGGGTTTAATAGTGACTTCAAGTGAGTTCCCCCATTTGGTCGTGAGACGCCAAGTTTCGGAGGACAAACCCGCGGTCAAAGATTTACAGATGCATTTCCTGTCCGAGGTGTCGAACCTCCGAGGAGGCGAGGAGCTTGTGCGAACCGTTGGCGCTGCATCTGAAGTCGAAGAAAGCACGGTTTTGGTAGTCGGCGAAATCGATGGGTGTATAGTTGGCTACTGTTCGGTGGTTTTTGGACCTAACGATACTGGAACAGTGGATCAAATCTATGTGGAACCAGGAGCTAGGCGAATAGGTGTTGGCGAGGCATTGCTTGAGGCGGTTGTCAAGTTGGCTTTTTCCCGGGGTTTAAAGAGTCTCGATGCGCTTGCCCTGCCTGGCGCACGTGAAGTGAAGAATCTGCTCGAGGGGCTTGGTTTTAAAGCCAGGCTGCTGGTGCTGAAACTATCGCTGGCTGGTTTCGACAGCCGGAGCGGGTAGGGGACCAATGGACCTCAAAATAGCGGTTGCGGCGATTGTCGTTTGTGATGGAAAAATCCTTTTGGTGCAGCGGGGCAGGGGCATCGGGATAGGCAAGTGGGCACCACCAGGAGGCAAACTGGAACCAGGGGAGACCCTGCAAGAAGCGGTAGAACGCGAACTCCTTGAAGAGACAGGTGTATTAGCAAGGGCGACTACACCTGCGGGCTGGGTTGAAGTTCACAATGAGGAAAGCAGATACTTGATCATTGATTACTATGTGGAACTCGTCAACCCGGATCTTTCGGGGAACTTACCTGTTGCCGGTGATGACGCTAAGGATGCCCGATGGTTCGAAATAACAATGGTGGGTGGTTTGGATCTGGCGGACGGTGTAGTTGGTCTGCTTCGTGAAATTAATCTCTTCCCACCAGCCAAGACGGCCTGACCCGCTAGCACGAGTTGAATTAACGCTGAAGAAGTATCACTCCATCGACCTACGTTGATTCCATTGGCATACGCGTGGGTCTATTTCCCCTTGTTCAAGGGTCGGCCGTCATGGTATGTCAAGATTCAGCCCCAATGCCGATCGATGTCATTTGTCGGTCACTTCCCGACCCATTTGGGGGGACGTTTTTCTATGAACGCTTGGAGACCTTCGTTTAAGTCGTCGGAATTCATTACGTTCATCAGGGCATCGCTGGATGCTTTGAAGAGTTCTGAGTCGCGGTGTCTCTGAGCGAACTGCATTACTCCAAGCGATTCCCAAACGGAAAGCGGTGCATTTTCGCAGATTTGCCTAGCAAGGCCGAGAGCGGTTTCTAGGGCAGTTCCATCTTGGCAAAGTCGATTTATCATCCCGTGTTGGGTTGCCATGGCTGCGGTGATCGGATTTCCAGTCAGAACCATTTCGGTAGCGATACTCGCTGGAAGTCGGTCAAAGAGTCGAAAGAGTCCGCCTGCCCCCGCTACCAACGATCGTTTTACTTCTGGTAATCCGAAGGTGGCTTGGTTGCTGGCCACGATCAGGTCGCAGGCAAGGACTATTTCGCAGCCTCCTGCTAGTGCGGGACCCTCCACCGCGGCGATAAGGGGCTTTCTCCGTTGCCTTCTGGCAATTCCGGCAAATCCTCCCTTTGTAGTGGACAGCTTGTCGCCATTTCCTGCGGCAATTTCCTTTAAATCGGCCCCGGCAGAGAAGACTGGCGGGGAACCAGTGAGTATTCCGATCCATAGATTTTGATCCAGTTCCAGTCGATCAAGCTGACCTTCAATCTCCTGTGCTACCTTTGGGTTAATAGCGTTTCTAGCTTCGGGTCTATCGATGGTGATGATCAGCACATGATCAATAGTTTCCGCCCTAAGAACTTCTTCCACTGACTCCCCTTTATCCTTGCCTTGATATGACCTTAGCCTTGTTTATCATTCCAAGTCGGGCGGCAATGGAGCTGAATTTGAAGCGCAGCAGTTACTTAAGACGCTGCGACTGGCGTCACTTGTGAATCACCTAACACTTTCATAATGATTTAGTAATAGCTCACTTACATAGCCATACCATACTGATGATATGAAATTTGCAACTTTTATCACTAAAAAACGCTTAAGCTTTGCCGTAGGTGGAGTTGCCATGATGGGCGGCTTAGCCGCTTTGGGATTGTCACCTGCTATGTCGAATGTGTCGTCAACCGGTCCGACCAGCATCGTAGCGCCGGTAGCTCTAAATCGTGCAACTACGACGGTAAAAGGTGCCGGCAAGGGCTGGTTACCCTGGCTAATGCGAGGTCAAGAGGTGACGGTGGCCAGGACAAGTCATTCTGGAAAGACGATTACGTTTTCCTTTGACAGGGGGTTGGTGACTGGGCTTTCGCCTACTTCCATTACTATCGCGGGTCCAGCTGGCGTTAGTATTACGGAAAGTATCAGCCAGAGCACTAAGTTTGGGAAGCTTTCCCTACAACAAATGCAGACCGACTTTGGCGCAGGAATCAAACTTCATGCCCGGTTAATTGAGAAGAATAACGTCTTGACTAGGGTTGTCGCTTTTCAATCCGGACCAGGAAGTAAGGGTCAAGGTAATTCTGCGCCTAATTCTCAGCCTGGAATTGCTTCGAAAAGTGGTGTAACTGCTTGAAAGTACCTATACCGAAGTTTTGCTTAGTCTCCCAGGTGCCAGGGCTTTTACTCGCCTTCCAATGTTTTTGCTCGGCGTAAGCGGTTTTCGGGTACCGTGGAAATCTATGCCCGAAGTGCTGATGCCAATCGATGACTACAAGCAAACTAGAAGGTGTTTGTAGCTCCTATCCATAGCTGGGTGGCAGTTGTGCCATAAAATACGATTCGAGGGGCCACTCCGGCCCCTCGAATCAATTAATAATCCCAGCGAGGGATCGGAGCGGTCTCCTTAGATGAATCATATCTAAATGAGGTTACGGACGGGCATTTTACCGACTTCGGCGGCCGCTTCTCGATCAAGATGATCGCGTACTACGGAGCCTCAGTAACGGGAGCCTCAGTAACGGGAGCCTCAGTAACGGGAGCCTCAGTAACGGGAGCCTCAGTAACGGGAGCCTCAGTAACGGGAGCCTCAGTAACGGGGGAGATATTCGACCGGCCCTTTGCCTGGCCAACTTTAGGCGATCCAGGCCTTGCTGGTCGCGGCCGAGGAGGTGGAGGCATAGATATACCCAGCATCTCCGTAAGTGCTGGGATCCTGCTACTGGCCTGTTTTACGATGTCGAGTTGTTCTGGCGTGGCACCATCGGGCAGCGCTATCGGCTTTACCTGTCTGCGGATTGGCGATTCGGAAAGCGCATCCATAACGGAGAGCCATCTTTCAGGCGGAGTATCCGCGGCCATCGCTGCGTTGGTTGATTCAACCAATCTCGATGCAAGGTCCGCCGGAAACTTTGCCGTGGGCTCTGGTGGGCGGGAGGCGAGTCTAAGGGCCCGAATCAGCCGATTCTCGTCGAGAGAATCTGAAATGGATTTCAACCAGTCGGTGACGGTCTTTTCGGACATCTCCTTCCAAAGGGCCTTCAGCGCTTCCGCCTGTTCCCGAACTCGATCGTCTTTCGAAAGTGGTTCGGCTGCGGCAACGACTGATCGAATGTCGCGTAGTGAAACCTTTGAGACATCTTTATTGATTGCGTCTGCACGGTCGAACCAGTAGGCCAGTTTCATTTGGGGATCAAGCTGTTCTGCAATTTTTAGGACTGGGCCTTCCTGGGCCTCAGGTTTCCCATCGCTTCTCGCCTTATCATTGGCGGCTGCTAACGCGCTTCTTACCGCCGAAAGTCCACCTTTTGAAAGCTGCTCCGCAATAATTCGGTGCTCTTCAGGGAGAGAATTGATCAGTGCAATTCGATGCCGATTTCCAACTTGTAACTTTGCGGACCTATCGGCAAGTTGTCTTGACGGCCTGTCCGCCTGGGACCTGGCTGTACGCGTAGAGCGCTGATCTGGAGCAGTTTGCGAAGCTGAATTTCCTGACGGTCGCTCTTGCCGTGGACCGCGATCCTGAGGCGGCCTTCTATCTCCACGTGGCCTTTCAGATCTTTGGCGCTCGCCTGCCGCAGATGTCGCGTTTCTTTCGGAAGTGCCGCCAGAATCCTTGACCTCGGTTCTTGGCCTTCTATCCCTGCGGTCGTCTCGTTGCCCTTCACCTCTTGGCGGGCGCCTCGCATCGTCACCACGACGTTCGTTTCCTCTACGTTTTGATACGTTAGAGGTGATTAGCTCTCTGGGTTCTTTTGAAATAACGGTGATAATATTTTCCGGCTGGGCCTTCGATTTAGGCGGATAAACCGCTTCAACCTCTATGCCATCCATTGCGAAAACAACTTCAGCCTTTACGATGTCCCCTATCTTTGCCCCTTGATAGAGCAAAGCTGTACTTAACGTTCCCTTTGGTGCCTTGGCGCCTGCTGCGCGCCAAGTCCAGGTTCCATCCTGTCGATCGCTAGTCAGCTCGACTTCAATCTTTGACGACATGACCTACTCTTGTCCGGCCTCTGTTGGCTCTTTTCCCTGAGAATGGCGGAACTCTTACATTTCTATGTGAAATCAGAGTTACCGCCCAAATGAGACTAGTGCCTAATTGGTTGTTTGCTGTTATTGCCGTAGAACTGGAAGCCCTACTTTTGATCTCTACGCCAATTTACTACTTTTGGAAAAAGTCGATCGATAGTGTTGAGGTCGATGTCCAGTTTACCCTTTTAGTGGTCGAGTCTCGCATGATCGACGGTTGAGGGAGTAGGTTCATGATGGAGTGCGCTGATGGGGAGGCAAGTTGAGAGTTGGCGGTCATGTGTCGTCCGCTGGGGGATTGGCAAAATCTCTTCAGCGTGGATCAGATATTGGTGCGGATGTTGTCCAGTTTTTTATATCGAGTCCAAGGTCATGGGCATTTAGGGCACCGTCCGCTGCTGAAACCATGGCATTTCGAGCCGAAATGGAAGCCAGCGGGACCCTGGCAGTAGTACATGCTTCTTATCTCATTAACCTTGCCTCTCCAGACGAGGAGATTCGAGGAAAATCTGTTGACCTGCTCCTCGCCACAATGCGCTCGGCTAGGTTGGCTGGAATTCCATACGTAGTGTTGCACACTGGAAGTCATAGGGGTGAGGGGCTGGAAAGGTTAGCTGGCGAGTTGATCGATTCCATTTCTACCGCCGCTGAGGCTGGTGCAGGTGAAGCGAAACTCCTGTTGGAAAATACAGCTGGAGCCGGTGGTACCATCGGAGCTACTTTACAAGAGTTGGCCTGGTTGATGCAAGAAGTAGGCAAAAGGGCTGCGATTGGCGTGTGTATGGATTCACAGCACCTTTTTGCAGCAGGATACGACTTTTCTTCTCCAAGTCTTGCTGGAGATTTGGCCAAGGATATCGTCAGAACGATTGGAAGTCCCGAAGTTGTCCATCTCAACGACTCAAAGGTCCCCCTTGGAAAAGGAACCGATAGGCATGCGAACCTCGGTGAGGGACTCATCGGATTGACTGGACTACGAAACTTGATGAGCCAAGACGTCTTTAGGAATGCGAATGTTGTTCTTGAAGTGCCGGGATCCGGGGAAGGGCCGAGACTTGCGGACGTCCAGCTGGCTCGGAATGAGGTCCTACTGGATCACCTGAGATAGTTCAATTATTGATTTTGTAGCTTCATTTTGGACAAGTGCTAACAGGGTGGAACTATCAGAGTCCCGAAGCTCAATGACAACAGGTGCTTTCGGCTCGATTTCAGCTAGGAACTCTATCCGATAGCTAAATTCATCGAGGAGTTTCAGATCGAGCTGATAGAGCGACTCTTCTACTAAGGCTAGGTGGACAGCGTTATTCATGTGACCCATGATGTCAAGATCGCAAAAGCGTAAGGGGATTACAAGCTTTTCTGAAGGCTTGGAATCATTCAGGCGTTGTAGAAGGCGGAGTCTCGGGCTCGATGTCCTACCATTCGCCGACGGACCGTAAAGAGATAGAAACTCTTCGGAAAGCCGAATTGGAGACCTTCCAAGATCATCGAGCAGAACCCAGTTGGCAGTCGCCCTGACCGAGGCGGACCTGGATTTTATAACGGTTGACCTTTCGGCCCAAGCCCTCCCCAAACCTGAACAGTAGGTTTCTATCGCCAACTCATCCAAGTATCGGGGCAGGCCATGTGCGGTCATTTCCATCCACCTGATGACCCAGGGGCCTTTTTTGGTCAGGCTGGTACTTTCGACATCCAAAGTCGCTGCGTCCTGAAGGACTCGAGATACAGCATCTAGGCGCATCCGACCGTTTGGATCAGTGTCGGCGAGCAGTACCCGGTCTTCAATCTGAAAAACTCTACCCATATCTTCTATGTCCATGCAAGGTCATTCTAGAATACGATTCAATCGCCAAACTTAGACCTCAGCACCTTCTTGTCGAACTTTCCAACCGACGTCCTTGGAACCATGTCGATGATTTCTAGACGGTCTGGAAGCTGCCACTTTGCAAAGCCTGCCTTTGTAAGGTGTGAATGGACGTCCTCTAAGGTAATGGTCGCTCCTTCCCTTGGGACGACGGCTGCGAGGGGCCGCTCTTGCCACTTCGGGTCGGGAATTGCAATCACGCACGCTTCAAGGACGTTTGGCATTCCCATTATGGCGCCCTCCATCTCAACTGAGGAGATCCACTCTCCACCGGACTTTATCATGTCCTTGGTTCTATCAGCGATGCTGAAGTAGCCGTCTGGTGTTCCTATGGCGACGTCTCCAGTGGCGAACCAACCATCAGGGGTAAAGGATTCTGGACTCCGTCCCGAGAGGTAGCTATCTATGACCCATGCGCCTTTTACATAGAGTTGACCCATTGTTTTAGAGTCCCAGGGCGCCTCATCCCCGTTTGCATCGCGGATCGACACCGATATACCAGGAACGGGTAGGCCAGCCATGGTTTCAATTCTGTTAAGCCGCTCTTCGCTGCCAAGACCTTTCAAGGAGTGTTTCGGTCGCGCCATGGATGCCAGAGGTGAGGTTTCGGTCATTCCCCAAGCCTGAGTGATTGGAATACCGAATTCTTCCCGATACCTCTCGATGAGGGGCCTCGGTGGTTGCGACCCCCCGGAGACGATTTCTCTCAGCATCGGTAATTTCGCTTTGCGGCGCGTAAGTTCTTCGGCTAGCTGGATCCAAACCGTTGGTACGCCGGCGGCTAAGGTCACCTCTTCTTCAGTTAAGAAATCTACGAGGCTTGCTGGGTCAAGAGGAGTAGCTGCGAAGACAATCTTGGCTCCAACTATTACCGAGGCATGGACGCAGCCCCAGGCGTTAGCATGGAACATTGGCACGATTGGGAGCACTGCATCGCTGGGCGAGATGCCCATTCCGCTAGGCAGGGCCACTCCGAGAGCGTGGAGGTACGTTGACCGGTGGGTATATAGCGCTCCCTTGGGTCTTCCTGTGGTGCCAGACGTGTAGCAGAGGCTAGAGGGCGTGTCTTCGGGGATATCTAAGACGGAGTGGGTCGCCTCCTCGCCCGCAATAAGTTCCTCGTAGGATATTGCCCCCCGCAAGGTAGTTTCTGGAAGCTTGTCGCATAAAACAACGAAACTCTTTACCGTAGGTATTTCATCCTGAATGGCTTCTAGCAGTGGCAATAGGTCAGGAGCAGCAAATATTACTTCATCGTTGGCATCGTTGATAATGAAAACTAGGTCGGCGGGAGAGAGTCTTGAATTCAGCGTATGAAGTACGTACTTTAGTGACGGTATCGCAAAGTAGCACTCGAGGTGGTAGTAGCCGTTCCAGGCCATTGTAGCAATCCGTGATCCGGGCTCCAATCCCATCTTTTCGATGGCGTTCATGAGTTTGAAACAACGCTCGACCATGTCGCTGTAGGTGTATCGATGGGTCGAAGTAGGAGAAAGTTGAGTGACGATCTCTACCTCTCCAAAGTGCTTCTTAGCGTGATCCAGCATCAGCCAGGTATTTAGCTGTGTGTTCATTATTGCCATTTTCCCCCCAAAAAAACTCGGCCTAAACCACGCTAATGATATCCTCGTTTCGCTCTGTTGGCATGGCAATTAGGGGATTTGGCAAAGAACTACCCCAGTGCCATAGGGTTCCGACCCGGGCATCAGGGTGTGACACCCAGCCACTGGCTTAGCTAGTTACCACCCCGAAATGAAATTGGATGGCGATATATGCAGATATCGCAGCTCATAAGTATGGGAACTCGAGAAGCCTGAGCAATTCTCTCAATTAGGACCTGGGTTACACTGTCGTCGATCCCGATCTCTTTTCCTAGCGAAATTGTGCAATCCGGGTGATTAGTGACCCATTGATTTGCTTGAGCGTAGATCCGATCCAATAGGGCACCGCGGTAGAGGAAGTAAGGCTGAACGACTATGTCTCGGCGACCCAAGGCGTATAAGCGATCTAATCCTTCTATTACCGATGGAAGGGCGAGGGAAATAAAACTCGTTTCGACCTCGATGAAGCCTCCGAACTCTTTAACCAGCCGTGAAATCTTGAAGAGTTCGGAATTGGCGTCAGGGTCTGATGATCCCCTCCCTACCAGCAGGACCGCCGCATCGGGACCGCCATTGGCCGCTTGGATACGGGCCGTAATGGTATCAAGTATCGAGCGGTGGGCGCCAAGATCTCGGGAGTATGCCACATCTACCTGAGGCGACTTCGTGCGCACGTAGTTGACCAGTTCGGCGCCATCGTCCTTCAGGTGGCCAGCCGGAAGGAGGATAAGTGGTGCGACAACGATGGATTCTGGATTCGTTGCTAGAAGTTCATCCATCGCCGGATACATATTTGGCTCACAAAGCTCGATAAAGCCCGAAAATACTGGTTGTTTGATTGACGCCCGTAGGCATTCAACCGCTTCGAGAAACTGGCTTCTGCCATCAACGGACTTAGTGCCGTGCCCCATGACGAAAATAGCCTCCACGTCGTCTGGAATTAGGCTAGATCGGTCCGAGTTCGCTAGGTTGAAATTAGCTGGTGCTGAATTAGTTCCCCAGTTCATTGGATACTCCGTTTGTAGTTTGATATGGTCCAACAATGCGACCGCCCTTGATGTATCGCTGGCCGTTAGAGATGCGGATCAACGCATTCATTGCAGCGGCTGCGGCTGCGGAACCACCTCTTTCGCCACTGTTTGTAACAAACTCAAGTTTCGAATTTCTCAGGCGTAGTTTTGATTCGGCCGCCCCTACAAACCCAACTGGCATACCAATTACCACCGAGCCTTCAAGTAGCTCGGCGCGGTCAAGTAATGCCTCCAGGGAGGTCGGTGAGCAACCGACCACGAATATTGCGGGGGCAAATTTGGTCACTGCTTTGAACATTGAGGAGTAGCTTCGAGTTCTATTTTCCAAGAGGTCAAACTGTTCCGCAATTGCTGAGATCGACTCCTTGGAGCTAATACCAAATTTTGTCATCGAGACGTCAGCCACAATTGGTTTGTGATCCTGGAGCAACTTTAGTGAAGAGGTGACTAAATCGCTGGTAATAGCCATAGTCCTGGCAAAGTCCAAATCTGCAGTCGAATGGACCACTCGTGCAACGATCTCTGCACTGTCGTCATCGAGTGGAGCGAAATCGAGACGGTTCCCGAGTATTTGGTACGACTGCTCCTCTATTGGATGTGGCATGGCATTTGCTTTCTAGGTTTCAATTGATACTTATGGAGCCCCGTGGGCACACCTCTAGGCAGTAAAGGCAACCGGTGCAGTTTTCGGCTAGGAACCCTGGTCGATACGGCGACGGCTGGAGCGCCCTGGTCGGGCAGGTCAGGATGCATAAGCCACAAGCGGTGCAGGAGTCTGCGATGGCAATTTCAAAGATCGGCATTGCACGAATTGCCTGAATTGCCTGAATTGCCTGAATCGAATCCATCAGTGGTCTGGTCACAACTTCTTAGGCATCTGTGAGTTCATTTCTTCTCGCTATATCCTCGTGGGGTGTACGCCCGTATCCCAGCGAAGGTTGATGTCGTTGAACCGACGATCACTAGGGTTTCCATATCCACTTCGTCACTTCGAAAGTCTCCAAGTCGGACAATCTTTACCGATTGGTGATCTCGTCCTACCGCCCTTGCTATCACGACTGGCGTTGTTGCGGGCCTAAATCCAGCAATGATTCCGATCGCCTTGTCGAGCTGCGAGATTCTTCGACTTGATTTTGGGTTATAGAATGCCGCAACGAGGTCCGCCCGGGCCACTGCACTAACCCTTTCTTCGATGACTTTCCACGGAGTCATTAGATCAGAAAGGGAAATATACGCGTGATCGTGCCCAAGGATGGCCCCCACGACCGCAGAAGCCGCTAGGGCCGCAGTTACCCCAGGCACCACGGTAATTAGAGTTGGATCGAAGCCGAGGATTTCTGCCCTCTCGAAGGCGAGGCTAGCCATCGCGAATACCCCCGGGTCCCCGGAGCAAACCAGTGCTACTTCGTAACCGGCGATGGCCGAGTCGATGGCAAAGTCCACTCGGTGAGTTTCTTCGCCAATCGGAAACCTTTTGACCTTCTGGTTGGGACTTAGAAGGTCACTACAGAGGTCAACATATGGTCCGAAGCCGGTAACTACTTCGACGTGGCTTATGGTCTTTGCGGCCTGCAATGTCCTAAGGTCGGGATTGCCCGGACCTAGGCCAACTACGAACAATCGACCGGGCTTAGCTGATCGCTGGGCCACGGCTACGGTGACCGCCCGGAACTTTCTTTTTGAAACAATCAAGCCGTCGGGCGATCCAGACCCAAGGATTGCAGCTGCCTCAGCAACGGAGGCGCTTCCAACCGCACCAAGCACTGCACTACTCGGATTGGGGACTACTACTTGGGCTAACTGGGAGCTATCGAAGAAAATGGTTGGGTGCTTTAGGGCGACAATGGCCGGGTGATCTTTGCGAATATCAATTGTCGCGAAGGCGGAGATAGCTTCGTTGGCCAGATTTGACTCGATCATCGTTGCCTCTAGGGCCGAGGCGACTTCTTCCGGGGTCGCGTCGCTGGAGCACCCGATTCCCACCACCAGTAACTCGGGGATGAGTTGGACCGATCCAACCAGCCTAAGGTGCGCTAAGTCGGGCCTGGCGATTGAAATTAGGATCTCTGGACCGTCGACCGAGGTGGCTGAATCGGCTAATGCCGCGGGGAGTGGCCACCCTGTCGAATTTGTGACTTTCGGGCGAATCCCGGAGTTCAGCTGCGCCTGAAAGTGAGGTATATCGCCGACAGCATGGTATCCGGCAAAACTGTTCAAGGTGTAGGTGTCGCTTCGGTCGGATGGGTTTGTAATGACTGGCTCTCCTCCAATAGTCGCCGCAATTGTTTTGGCAAGTGCGTTTGCTCCCCGATGACCACCGAGCAGTGGTATGGCGTAGTAGCCATCTTCATCAACACATACCACCGAAGGGTCCGTAGCCTTTGAGCTAATGTGCGGGGCAATTGACCTAACTGCAATCGCCGCCGTAGTTACAAATACGATCTGGTCGAAGCTGGTGAAGACCTCACCAATTTTCACTTCGGACAGTGGTAGGGTCGTGGGAGATATCCTATTAGCTAAAACTCGCCCCTTTTCGGAAAGATAAAGGCAAATCAACCTGGGTTTCCCAGCGGTGTTCTTATGTGTCATGTTGGTTTAGCTCTCTCCAGGAGATAAAGACCGGGTTATCGGAGACTAAACGCAGTGTCCCGTCGGCCAGGCTTACAGAATGAGAAACTGACACTTGGCAGAGATTTCCCAAGAGTGCCCCGGCCCTGTTTGCGTGTTCTAATGAGGCGGAGGCAACAGCGAAACTGGAATTATGCGGGACGAGTGACTCAACCCTTTCGAAGTCAGAGGAACCTCCACCCAGGAAGATAGCTTCGGAGTTCGAGATAACTTCAGGAAATTCGCAATTGTCACCTTGGATTAAGTTTCCGGTAAAGCCGAACAGGTCGAGATTTCTGCGAATGATGTCCAGCCTGTGGGGATTTTTCTCGACGAAGGTGACATTGAGGTCAGGTCTCAAGGCTAATGCTGATATCCCGACCGTCCCGACTCCGGCACCCAGGTCTACTAGCTGGGCGTTCGGTTCAAGCCAATCGATGCGGAGCTTTGAAAGTATCACCGCTCTGACCTCGGGTTTAGTAAAAGGATTGTCTTGGGTTATAAACGCTCTGGAGGAAAAAGCCGACGGGCGATTAAGGTGTGAAATCCTTTGAAGAGGGGAAGAAGTCGTTGGCCTCCGAGGGACTTTGTCGTAGCGATCCGATTTTCTGATCGCTACGACCACTGCGAAATCCAGATTTTTCCCCGCTAGTTGACTTTCCAGTTCCTGGGGGCTGCTCTTGGTAGAATTGGCCCTTGTAGAATAGGCCCTTGTAGAATAGGCCCTTGTAGAATAGGCGAAGTGGCTCTCTTGCTCTGAAAGTAAGTCAGAAAAGATGTGGATTTCCCACTCATCAGTTGCCATGGTGGCAATTGTCTGGCCTAAAGCCCGGCCGTCGTAGGTTGGTGAGGAGATGAGGGCGAGCTTCATAGTGCTCGGGTTATTTAGTACGTTGGCTAGCTCATCGAGTGAGTCATTCTGATTTCTTCCATGAAATGAAATCACCCTGGCGTCTTCCCAGTTGGTTCCGAGTCGGGCAAAGGCCCATGCCACGGAGGATGCGCTTGGAAATACTTCAAATGAGTTTTTTGGGAGCCGTTCTCCTGCCAATCGAACTATTCCGAAATACCCCGGATCTCCTGAGGCGAGGACCACTACTGGTTTAGCCATCGTCGGGATCTGATCAAAAATATCGACCATAGGCGATGGAAATTCGAAGACTTCCTGATCCGGCTCTATTAGCCACGAAAGCTTGGCAATCTTGCTGCTCGAACCGACTATCGATTTCGCCTGACGGATTTTTTCCATTACCGCCGGCTGGATCCACTTGCCGTCAGAGGAAGCGAGTCCGACTATGGAAATTTCCGTTCCACCTATTTCGTTGGATGTTTCTGTCAATGTAAGGCGTCCAATTTATTTTTCGACCTGTCCTTTTAGGGCCGGTGAGGTCGAAATTGCTCTATTTGCATCAAAGTCGACCATGGTGACGTCAATAGTGGAGGAACTTGATAGGTTGGCGCTAAGTGTTTGTGCCGCCCACAATGTGAGAAATTCCATTGGTTTGAAATCGCCCATCGCCTCACAGACCTCATAGAAGTGTCTGGCGGTAGTTGTCTCGTGGGCGGATTGGACTATCCGAGGGTTGGCCGACGCCTCCCTCGCTGCGCTTTCTAACACGGTGGTGTCAAGGTTGGATCGATGAAAATGGGTCATCGTAGTACCTTCAGCGAGCTTGGAGACCTTTCCAACCATCCCGATCCAGTGAAGGGTTGGAAGTTGATTTTTATTGGCTCTTTTTATGGCGACGCCGGTAAAGTCACCAACCTCTACTACCTCCGTATCACTCAAACTTGGATAGTTTCTTAGTGCGAATTCTTCGGAGCGTGAGCCAGTGACAAAGGCGATCTCCTTGGAGCCCTGAGCCGATGCTACATCTATCTGTTGGACGACCGACGCCCTAAAAGATGCGGTTGAGAATGGCTTTACAACACCTGTTGTACCCAGAATTGAAATTCCACCCAGGATTCCAAGTCGAGCATTAGTCGTCTTTTTGGCCATCTCTTCCCCGCCAGGAACGACGATGGTAACCTTGACCTTTAGGTCGGTCACCTCGGAGATCGCTTGTCGAATCATCTTCTGCGGCACGGGATTGATTGCCGGCGAGCCGACTTCAAGCCCTAGACCCGGCTTGGTAACCTGGCCAACACCCGAACCTCCAAGGATGACTACTTCACCTGGGTGGTCAAGCACTTCAACCGAAGCCGTGATATGGGCACCGTGAGTACAGTCGGGATCGTCGCCAGCGTCTTTGATGACGTAGCAACGACCAAATTCGTCCTGAAATACTTCGAAGGGTACTTTTATGCCTGACGGAAGGGTAACTTCTACGGCCTTTGGGGCCAGACCGGTGACCTGTCTTATTAGATCGGCTTTCGCTGCGGCGGCGGCGCAAGTTCCTGTCGTCCAGCCGCTCCTTAGCTTGCCGGCGGGTTTAGGGCCGAGACCCTCTTCGTCTGGGGGAGAAATTGGATCCATCAATCTACCACCCTCTTGCTCCTTCCGGTCGGCCTCCCGGCGGTATCACCCTGCTTTGAGCGCTTTCTATAGCGATGGGCGAAAGTCGGGTTGTACAGGTGACTTCTCTTTTCGCCTTGACCCGCTAACGCCTCACCCACAAGCACCAGGACAGTTCTAGTTGCACCTACCATTTTCATGGTCTTGCTCAACTCCCCTAACGTGGTCTCGACGATCTGTTGGTCGGGCCAACTCACCCTTACAACGACGTAAGCGGGTGTGTTTGGGTTATAGACCGAATCCGGACCCAAGAGCTCTGCTTGGAGTTTTTCCGGCATTGCACCAGAGAGGAATATGGCTAGCGTGCCCCCAACCTTCGAATAGTTTTCAACCGTTTCACCTGGAGGTATGGAGGCGCTGGTTTTGCCTTCGATTCGGGTGAAAACGACGCTTTGTGCCTTGCCCGGTACCGTGAACTCCCTAGCGATCACCGCAGAAGCCGCCGATGCGGAGGTTACGCCGGGGATAACTTCGAATTCGATGTTGTTTTTTTCTAGAAAATCTATCTGTTCGGCGATAGCCCCATATATCGACGGATCTCCTGAGTGGAGACGTACGATGTCGGCTTCTGGACGGGTGGCATAGATCGCAAGGACATCTTCGAGTGTCATTCCTGACGAGTCGAAGAGTTCTACATCTTCGCTGCAATGGATGAGGAGCTCTTGCGGGATAAGCGAAGAGGCCCAAATCACAATATCAGCGTCGGCAAGCCGCTTCTGACCACGCAAAGTTATCAGGTCTATAGCCCCGGGCCCCGCACCAACAAAACTGATCACATCAAACTCCTCGAGGGGTGTACATCACTACCGATTCTCAATCGTAGGTGATAAAAATTAATATGTTTCCATTAGCCAACACCGGGCTTCAAAGCATGCCTAGTGCACCAGCTCTAATCGCTCGGACGGCCCTTTTTGGCTAAGAAGCCGAAGCTAGTGCCGTTTTGGAGGAAAAATGACGGTCGAGAGGTATCCCACAGGTCCATCACCTACGCTCTGCAAGGTGGCAACTTCTGACTCTTCGAGACCTATCTTCACACCGATCCAACCCTCGGCGAGTCGACCTGTTTTTTTGGCCA
Source organism: Actinomycetes bacterium (assembly GCA_021823045.1). Next base: position 39,064 of record JAKAPB010000001.1, read on the forward strand.
GCTCGACAATCGCGGACAGGTTGCTGCCGCCTTTGTAGATTACTACCGCAGACGAGTCATCCATTAGTGCTTCCTCGACCTTAGAGTCCACTTGTAGGCCGACGAGCAGCCTCAGTGATTCCTCTTCGTCGAGAAGGGTCATTCCCGTTCTGCTTACTAGGTCCTGAAATGCCATGATTCCCGGTATTGACGATATCACTACCCCTGGATCGATAGTTAATACCGAGTTGGCTAAGAGGTTGAAAGTAGAGAAGACATTTGGGTCCCCAATGGTGAGAAAGGCCGCCTTTTCCCCCGGCTGAAGCAGAGTGACAATTTCTTTGGCGGCGATCAAGGCAGCTGATTTCCTAAGTTCGATGCCGCTTTTACCTTTGGTCATATCGAACAAAATTCTCCGTATGGGGATGTTGCCGATAGCCTTTTTGACAATTTCTTCCGCCCTGCCAGGTTCGTCCTTGTGCGAAGTGGGTGCAAGTACTAGGTCGGCCGTCCTGATCGTCTCGGCGGCGGCCAGAGTAAGTAACTTGGGATCTCCAGGTCCTACGCCAACTCCACAGAGATACTTCTTGCCCTCAGATTCCATATCTTGTTCCACATCTCGCATTCTCGGCGGGAATGGCAGTTGTACTGCCAATCGGCCTTCCCGCATTTCTCCACCGACCGACAATAGTAAGCGCCCAGTTGGGCAACCTCCGAAGTAATTCAACTACTCCACTGGATTGAGACTCTATATCATCGCTTCGTTTAACTGACGATCGTCAGTATTTGCTAGCTATTCCGTTTTGCCTCATTGAAGGCGAGTGCCCTGGATAGGAAGCGATCAGCGGAGGATGGATCGTATCCCAGGTGAAAATGGAGATATGAAGAGACCAAGTTGGCCTCGGCGATACCGGATGAAGTTTTGCCGCTTCGACCGAGGCACTCAAAGTCATTGCCGTCATCTGACATTTTTGAGTAGTGATATTCGTGAGCGCGGAATATTGTGCCCTTGTCGAAGAGGGGATTCGACTTTTGTGTCGACACGAACCGGTAGCCGAGGGTGACTCGTTTCCCCATCGTCGAATGGCCTCGATGAACAGAGGCCGTTTTTATCTTTTCTATAGTCGCCCCCAGTACCATATGACCGGCGCACTCTGCCCAGATCGGCCCCCCTCGGAGGTAGAAAGAGGCTATTTGCGACAACAGTTTCTGATTCTGGACGATTTCGGTCAAATAGACCTCGGGGTAACCCCCTCCGATTATCAAGGCGTCAGTCTCTACAGGAAGGGCTTCTTCCGTCGTCGGGTCGAAGCCGACAAGTTGGGCACCGGCCTCTTCGAGCAGGTCAAAGTTCTCCTGATAGAAAAAGGTGAAGGCTTTGCCCGTGGCAAAAGCGATGGTCGGACGGGTTCGGTTTACTTTGACCTCTCTGGTTTCGGTCGGTACGGAAAGCGGTATTCGACGGGCCAGCATAAGTATCTTTTCGACATCCAGGTGGGCTTGAACCGCACTTCGAATGGATTCCAGCTTTTTGGTGGCATGGGACAAGTCTTCTGATGCGGGAATTAGGCCTAGGTGGCGGGAGTCTACTTCGGCCGAAGACTCTTTTGGGATGGCACCAAGCAGCGGTATTCCGCTGGCAGTAAGTGCCCTGGCTATTTGGGTGGCATGTTCCTCGCTTGCTACTCGATTTAAGATGACTCCGGCGATCAGCAGGGAAGGATTTGAGTTTTTAATGCCGATGACGCTTGCTACGAGTGACTCCGTGGTACCTTTTGAATCGAGTACCAGGACGATTGGCGCTCCCAGTAGCATTGCCACCTCGGCGGTGGAGCCGGTGGGGAAGCGCCAGTTTCCGGGCTGCGGCTCAGGATTTAGCCTGTCGCTAGTTGTATCGAGCGCCGTTCCGTCGAAGATTCCCATTACGCCTTCAATGATCAAGTAGTCGGCCCCCTTTGCGGCGCGGCCGACGCTGGCTATTGCCCCACTTCGGCCGGTCAAGAAGGTGTCGATGTTGTATGAAGGGCGACCGGTTGCAATCCTGTGAAAGGTTGGATCGATGTAGTCGGGCCCGACCTTGGCGGAGGTGATCGAGATACCCCGTTTGCGCACCGCCGCCATTATTCCAGACGATATGGTCGTTTTACCTGCTCCGGAATTTAGGGCCGAAATGATAATGGCTCTGGTCAACTTATGGGTTTCCTTGAACTGTGGTTTTTCATCGGCAGCGCCGAGTCGCCGTTTTGTTGAGTGTAGCGATGGCGGGCGTAGCGGATTGGATAGGGACGGCTCTATCTGTTGATTCAAGGGCGTGTCATCTGATGCGAATGGCGTAGTCAAGTTGCGAAGTTCGATTCGGCCGTTGGGTATATTTCGCCAAGGTGAGCTTGGGTTGAAATAGCACAAACACCCCTGAGGTTTCGCAGAATTAGTATTCGATTCCTTTTTTGGCCGTGATGCCTTGATCGTAAGCGTGTTTGATCTTGCGCATCTCAGTTACCGTGTCAGCTAGCTCGACGATCTCCTGCGGGCAATCTCTTCCCGTGATGATCACGTTGGTCTTCGGCGATCGTGACCGCAGTCCATCTAGGACGACCTCTATAGGTACCCAACCGTATTTGACGGCGTAGGTCAGTTCATCGAAAATAAGCATGTCATAGTCGCCGCTTCTTAGCATCTGATCGGCAACTTGCCAAGCGTGTCTGCCTTTGGCTGCGGTCTCGTCAAGGTCGGTGGATTCCCAGGTGAAGCCGTCACCAAGGGTGTGCCATTCGATTTCCAGGTGGTCGGCTAGTTTTTTTTCACCGACTTTCCATTTTCCGCTTTTGATGAATTGGACTACTCCGACCCTCCACCCCCTGGCCCATCCCCGTGCCATGACGCCAAATGCCGCCGAAGACTTTCCCTTGCCGTACCCAGTGTTCACTAAAATGATCGAATCTGCCCGTGTCATATTAATCAGGGTAGTATGAAATCAGACGACGGGGAACTCGGTGTAAATCCGGGACTGGTCCGCAACTGTAAGTAGGGAGTTTAACCCATTTTTGTCACGGTCTCGCAGGACCGGAAGGCAGGGTGAGGCGTTGATCTATGAGTCAGGAGACCCGGGTCTATGACTGCGAATTAGAGGAGATGCGTGAGATCCGTCGGAGGTACCCTTGTACTGGGTGGAACCAGGTCGGGGAAGTCAAGTTTTGCAGAATCACTTTTGGCCGGACTCGGTAAGCCAGATTACCTCGCCACCTTGGGCTTTGATCCTACTGACGTTGATGCCTTGGCGAGGGTAGCTTCGCATAGGGACCGTCGTGCAAACAGCTTCGAGACTAGAGAACTTTCCGTGCCAGCGGAATTGCTCCGCTTCATCAAGGGTACTACGAAACCCTTTTTACTGGATTCGATAGGTACTTTCATCTCTTCTTCACTCAGTCGGAATGTCGATTTGGATTCCGAGTTAGTCGAAGAACTATCCCACAAAGGGCAGAAGTTCGTCGTAGTTTCTGAAGAGGTCGGCCTGAGCGTTCACCCAGAATCCAAAATTGGTCGTATTTTTATCGACCGAATGGGAGCCATAAACCAAAAATTGGCCCTTGCCTTGGATTGTGTCTATTTTGTACATGCTGGAATACCCGTCTTATTGAGGGGCACAGATGGCTGAGCAAGTTGATGCGCTACTGTCGTCGGTCGGCTTTCTGAGCTCATTTCCCACTAAAGCGTCGCCGTCGAAGCTAACTCCTCGCTATTTCGGGGTTGCTGGAATGCTCTTAGGACTGCTTCTGGGGTTGATATGGAGTCTCACCTCGACTTTATTTTCGCCAGCGCTAGCCGCGGTATTCGTTGTTTGCGCGGATGTTTTGCTGACCTATGGACTGCATTATGACGCTATCGCCGATTGCGGTGACGGGCTTTTCGCACATATGAAAACTGAACGGCGGCTGGAAGTTATGAGGCAGCCAACCATCGGGAGTTTTGGGGCTATAGCCATTTTGCTCGTCGTCCTGCTAAGGGTGACGTCTTTGGCCGAAGTAAGACCCAGCACGTTCCTCTTGATCGGACTATTAGGTATATCTCGATCCTTGATGGCGCTGGGGATCGGGAGGGGAAATTACGCCCGTCCAAACGGCGGAATGGCGAGCATCTTCCTCGGGTCCATGTCGGAGGGAGCCGACTTCTTAGTAGTTGTTCCGGTTCTGATACTTTGCGCAGCCTTAGTCGTGGTTGGCGTCGGGATCTTTGCCGGCGTAGTAGCGATAGTGGTGGCTTTTGGGACAACGGTTTACTTTTACCGACGGGGCGTTTTACTCCTTGGTGGCTTCACCGGCGACTTGTTGGGAGGCTCTGGGATCCTCTTCGAAACCGTCGCCCTTCTTGTGCTGAGTGCCAAGGCCCTGAGATGAAGCTGATGCGAGTTGGGATGGATCTGGGATGATGTCGAGGTGACCAATACGAGAAATTACCGACGAGGAGTCAAGGCTTCGAACCAAATTCTTGGGGCGGCTGCGGGCCTTTTGCTCGACCGAGTCCTCGGAGAGCCGTCAACCCGCTATCATCCAGTGGCCCTTTTCGGTCGACTCGCCGGTGGTATCGAGCCGCATTTCTGGGAAGACACGAGGCGTTCTGGAGGGTATTTCTGGACGTCACTTTTGATACCAATTTGGATTCTGGGAGAACTCTTTGAAGGTTCCTTCATCGCTACCGCAGTTTCCAGTTATCTGGCAATTGCCGAAAAGTCCCTATTTGAAGCGGCTGGTTCGGTCCATAGCTCATTGGCACTTCCAGATCTTGACTTGGCGCGAAGCGAGCTGTTGTCGTTGGTTGGAAGGGACAGGTCTCACCTGGAAGAGGACGACATAGCCCGGGCGACCGTCGAGTCGGTAGCCGAAAATAGTGTCGATGCGGTGGTGGGTGTACTTTTTTGGGGGTCACTCCTCGGGGCAAAGGGAGCGTTGGCATATCGGAGTATCAATACCCTGGATTCGATGTTTGGGAATTTTTCGGATCGATATTCAAATTTCGGATGGACTTCAGCAAAATTGGACGACGTAGCAAATTTCATCCCGGCTCGTTTGACTACTCTGATGATCTCTTTGCTATCTCGAACTGACCTCGGGACCCTTCGGAGGACGTTTAGGCAGGCTAGACCGCATCCTTCGCCCAATGCCGGACTCGTTGAGGCGGCATACGCCGAAGCACTAGGTATTGAACTCGGCGGTGAACTGAGCTACCAAGGAGTTGGCGAGTTTCGTCCGCTAGTCGGAAAATTGGGCAATGACGTCGTCTCGGAGGACATCCGGCAAGCCGTCTCGTTGGCTCGCAAGGTCGACTCAGTTTTCGTCACCGCACTGCTGTTATTGGGCGTCTCCATAAGGTGTTTTGCCTATTTCAAAGGGCTAGGAGAAGAGGGTTAATGCGTCCAAAAATGATCGTTGGAACCTCCTCTGATGCCGGAAAGTCGACCCTGGTGTCGGCGATATGTCGGGTACTTTCGGACAGAGGAATCTCAGTAGCCCCCTTCAAGGCTCAGAATATGGCACTAAATTCGGCGGTCACGGAGGATGGCTATGAGATAGGTAGAGCTCAAGCGGCGCAGGCCTTTGCCGCCAGAACTACAGCGACGTACAACATGAACCCTATTCTGCTAAAGCCGGAGTCAGAACAGAGGTCGCAGTTGGTGCTTAAGGGGGAGGTGGTCGGCTCCTTTAGTGCTAAGGAGTATCAAAAACTCAAGCCCAAACTCTTTGACGAAGTACTTTCAAGCTTTCGCGAACTATCTGAGTCCTACGACTTGGTGGTGCTAGAGGGAGCTGGATCCCCGGCGGAAATCAACCTTCTCAAAGACGAACTAGTTAACTTGAAGCTGGCGAGAGAGGTGGGAGCTCGAGCGCTACTTGTTGCCGACATCGACAGGGGAGGGATGTTCGCCCACATCTTTGGAACCATTAAAATACTCCCTAATGATTTGGCCGCTTTAATCGACGGCTACATGATCAACAAGTTTCGCGGCGATTCATCTCTTCTTGAGTCCGGTATTGACCAGCTATCTGCACTTATTGACGCAAAGCCCTTTGGCCTGCTCCGTTACTTCGGCGACACGAGGTTCGATTCAGAAGATTCACTTGCCATCCCGTTTGGAAAGAGCTCAAACTCCGGAGCGCCTCTCAAGGTCGGTATCGTTGCCTTTCCCCACCTATCTAACTACACAGATTTTGATCCTCTTTTGACCGAGCCATTTGTCGAAGTTGCTTATCTCACAAAAAAGGCTGACATCCACGGGTGTGACCTCGTGGTCCTGCCAGGAACCAAGTCCACTATTGACGATCTTGCCTGGTTGAGGGCCAATTTTGATACCTCAATTCGAAGATACGTCGACGGGGGAGGTTACCTGCTAGGGATATGCGGAGGATACCAGATGCTGGGCCACGTGATAGAGGATGGGATTGAGTCGGAGGTCAAAACCACTTCGGGCCTTGGTCTTCTAGATATTTCTACGAAGTTTGAGCGACGAAAACTGACGCTTACCAGATCTGGACGGTTGATCGACGGCGACGTCGCTATCGATGGATATCAGATTCACAATGGAAGGGTCGTGTACAAAGGCGAGGTCGAAGGACTCTTTAGCCTCGATGAGTCTCCTGTGAGGCATCGTTTTGGCGACAATGACGGCTCCAGCGGGCCAGAGGGTGCAATACGAGCAAATGTTTTAGGTACCACGCTGCACGGTGTTTTGGAGTCAGATGGTTTTCGAAGGTGGCTATTGAGGCTCGTCGCATCGAATAAAGACAAGGATTACTCACCGGGGCCGTCCTACTTGGACCTGAAGGAGGAGTACTACAACGGGCTCGCTGAGTGGCTCATCGCAGCCACCATGCACACAGAGATGCTCGATTGGCTCAGGAGTTAGCGATGCCAAGTTATAGCCCGAAAAGCCGATAATGGACAAAAACAAAATTTGCAATAAGGATCCCTCCTGATGGGTCACTCCCTCTTTGAGCTGAACTTTTCGCACCGATGGGTATTCAATTTCAACCACGACATTTATTCAAGAGATCGACTAGATAGGTAAATTTGGATTTGGACAGGATCTACTACTTCACGAACGCCGACACTGAAGTAATTACCATGCGCAGCGTCTGGGAAGGGCTTCCGGAAGACTTTCCGGAGCTAATCGTCAGGAAGACTTCTGATTATGCTTCGATAGCCGCCGAGGAGACAGCAACCGACTCTCGGACGGTAGTTGTTGCTCGACTTTTGGGTGGGCAAGACACACAGTCTCTCGCCCAAGACATGTCTCTTTGGGCAAGGAGCATTGGAGGAGTATTTATAGCTTTTCCAGGGGAAGCTACGTTTGACGAGGATCTCGGGTTTATGTCGGAGATACCCGGAGGTTCATATAAATATGCCCTTGAGTACCTGATCAAAGGTGGCCTCGAGAACTTCACGAACTTCCTGCTCTTTCTGGCAGACACCCTCCTCGGATACGGATTTGGCTTTGAAGAACCAAAAGTCGTGCCAAATAGTGGTGTGTACTTGTCGCAAAAAAGCGGTGATCCGCTCGCTCCCAAGGCGGTAGTGGTCTTTTACCGGGCGCACCTTATATCTTCCAACACTCGATTTATTCGCGATCTAGTTGACAAGTTGGTCCTTTTGGGAATGAGCGTAGACGCCTATTTCTGCTACTCACTTCGATCAGCCCCCAACGAAGAAGGATTGACACCCGCTAAAGAGATTCAGAGGCTCAACCCGGACGTCGTAGTTACCACGGTCCTCGCATCAGGGAGCTTTGACGATGACGAGCTCAGTTGGGATGCGGGAGAGATGTCGAAAATAGGAGTCCCAATAGTACAAGCGTTGGTATCTACGAACTCCCAATCGAGCTGGGACGAATCCGATTTTGGACTCGGACCGATGGATGTGGCTATGAACGTCGCCATCCCCGAGTTTGACGGCCGGATCATCTCGGTGCCTTTCAGCTTCAAGGAAGTTGTCGACGATGACCAGCACTTTGGTACTGCGATTTCGGCCTACCGAACCTCGGAGGCAGGAACCTTTTCTGTGGCGGGACTGGCGCATAGGCTCGCCCGTTTGCGGCAGAAGTCCAATCAGTCTAAAAGGGTTGCCATCGTCCTTAGCGCTTACCCAACTAGGCGGTCGAGACTAGGAAACGCTGTCGGGCTTGATACCCCACAGAGTGCAGTCGATCTTCTCGTCGAGCTTCGACGAGCCGGATACCATACGGGAGAATTTCCCACAGATCCGGTTTTGCTCATGGAACTTCTCGGGGAACTTGTAGATTACGACTCGACCGAGGTACTCCCTCGTGGTAGATACGAGGTGACCTGGCCGACTGAGAAGTATCTGGAGGAGTTCTCGAAGATCTCAACGAAGGTAAAGGGAGAGTTAACTAAGACCTGGGGTGAGGCGCCGGGTGACGCATTTGTCGCCGATGGAATGTTCCATTTTCCGGCATTGAGGTTTGGAAACGTTATCGTAGCCATCCAACCCTCTCGTGGATTTGGGGAGAATCCGATAGCGATTTATCATTCAGCGGAGTTAGCTCCTATGCACCATTACATCGCTTTCTACCGTTACCTTGACGTTGAGTTCCAAGCGGACGCAATCATTCACCTTGGCAAGCATGGTACCTTGGAGTGGCTTCCGGGCAAGAGTGTTGGGCTCTCTTCCGACTGCTATCCACAGCTTGCATTGGGTGATGTTCCTTTTATCTACCCCTTCGTAGTGAATGATCCTGGGGAGGGTACCCAAGCGAAGCGGCGGACCCATGCGATCATCATCGACCATATGGTTCCCCCGCTGACAAGGGCGGGAAGTTATGGTTCGACTACGCAGCTCGAAGACCTACTGGATGAGCATCAAAAACTTACCGCCCTAGATCCTTCGAAACTTCCCAGGATCAGGGAACAGATTTGGCGACTCCTCGAAGAGTGCAAGATCGATCAGGACCTCAATTTGAACCTTCCGAGCGGGGGTTTTATAGATCCAGACTTTGATTCGATGGTATCGCATATCGATGGCTACCTTTGTGAACTTAAAGATGCCATCATCCGTGGTGGCCTTCACATCTTGGGAAAACCTCCCGAGGGTGACCTGCTTATTGACACCGTGAGCGCAATTACTCGGGTGGCGCAAGGAAATGTGGCTTCACTTCGGTCATTGTTGGCTAAAAGGATCGGAATTGACCCAGGATCTGCGAGCATACGGGATTCGGATTTGCTGGACCAGGCGACACAGGACCTGCTAAGGGAACTGGCCGAGCGGGACTGGCCGATAGACGGACCAGAGGAATTTACCGGGGGCGAGCTTGGCGACGTTATCAATTGGATATCTGGATCGCTAGTTCCAAGGATTAGGCAGACTACAGATGAGATCGAGTCAATAGTTCACGCGTTGTCGGGTGGGTTTGTCGAGCCTGGACCGTCGGGGGCCCCCAGCAGAGGAATGGCACACGTGCTCCCGACGGGTAGGAATTTCTATTCGATTGATCCGAGGGCGATCCCTTCGCGTCTCTCTTATGAAGTCGGGAGAAAACTGGCCGAATCCCTAGTCGGGAGGTTCGTTGAGGACAAAGGTAGGTATCCAAAATCGGTCGGTGTGGTCATTTGGGGAACGGCGGCCATGCGGACAGGTGGAGATGACATCTCGCAAGTATTGGCACTGCTAGGGGTTCGCCCAACATGGGACCAAGACTCCTCGCGGGTCATAGGTCTCGAGGTAGTGCCACTAGCGGAGCTCGGCAGACCTAGGGTAGATGTCACCTGCCGGATATCGGGTTTTTTTCGTGACGCCTTTCCACAGTCGATCAAACTGCTCGACGAGGCGTTCGAGATGGTGGCGAAGCTGGATGAGATTGTCGAAGCCAATCCGCTGGTTGGTGGTTTTTCAACCCCAAGGATATTTGGACCTCCTCCAAGGGCCTACGGTTCGGGGCTGCTCCCGCTATTGATCTCGAAGGATTGGAGGGGAGATGAGGATCTGACCGAGGTATACCTGAATTGGAGCGGCTTCAGCTATACCAGGTCCGGTTTCGGTCTTCCCGCCAAAGATGCCCTATCTGCGAGACTGCGAGTTACCGAAGTAGCGTCCAAGAATCAGGACAACCGTGAGCATGATATTTTCGATTCAGACGATTACATGCAAGATCACGGCGGGATGATTGCAGCTATCCGGACCCTCTCTGAAAAGGACCCGCTGGCGTATTTTGGAGATTCATCAAGTGTTGAAATTCCTAGAGTTCGCAGTCTCGAGGAGGAGGCGGCGAGGGTCTTTAGGTCGAGGGTTGTGAATCCAAAGTGGATTTCTGCCATGATGCGCCATGGATATAAAGGTGCATTTGAGATGGCGGCGACTGCGGACTATCTCTTCGGATACCAAGCCACAGCGAGGGTGGTCAAAGACTGGATGTTCGATGCATTGACACAAAGCTATGTAGTCGATGAACAGGTATCGGAGTTTTTCAGGCTGAACAACCCCGACGCTTTGGCATCTATTTGCGAACGGCTAATCGAGGCGAATGCGCGTGGCCTCTGGCGAGCAGCTGAAGTTGACCTTCAGCTCCTGCGTAAAAAACTAATGGAGGTGGAAGGTTGGAAAGAGTAGGTAGGGCTATTCGCTATCCATTCGTAGCGGTGGTCGGTCAAAGCAGACTAAAGCTTGCGCTGCTACTTTTGGCGATCGACCCTCGAATTGGCGGTCTGTTGATAATTGGGGAGAAAGGATCGGCCAAGTCTACCCTTGCAAGAGGCGTGGCGGATCTACTTGAAGATGGAGCTCCTTTTGTCGAACTACCTGTTGGAGCTACCGAAGATCGTGTCATCGGGACGCTGGACCTCTCGGGCGTAATCAACAATCGGAGTGAAGTTTTCAAGCCGGGCCTCTTAGTGCAAGCTAATTCGGGAGTTTTGTACGTAGACGAGGTCAACCTCTTACAGGATCACATCGTCGACGTGATGCTGGATGCTGCGGCCTCAGGGACGGTGAGGATTGAGCGAGAAGGTTTTTCAATCGTCAGGGATGCCAGGTTTGTTCTATGCGGTTCTATGAACCCCGAAGAGGGAGAGTTGCGCCCACAGCTTCTAGATCGTTTTGGATTCGCCGTCAATGTGGATGCACTTAGCAGCGTGGAGGAGCGGGCGGAGGCGGTGACCAGACGAGTCGAATATGAGGCTGATCCCGAGTTGTTCATAGTTAATTTCAAAGATGAAACCGATACGCTAAGGGAAAAGGTCGTAACTGCTAGAAGGTTGCTGAACGGCGAAGGTCGGTCTAGGAAGGATCTTTTGGAGTTGGCTAAGTTTGCCGCTCAGGTCTCTATCGCACACGGCGCAGAGGGTTTGCGTTCCGACTTAGCTCTGGTGCGAGGGGCGGTGGCATACGCTGCTCTCTGTGGCAGGAGTGAAGCGACCGAAGAGGATTTGATCGAAATATCCAGTCTTGCGCTGCTTCATCGCTCTCGACGTAGCAGCGAGGATCATTCTCAAAATCATGCTCGTTCGTACCAATTCGAAGGCCAAAAGAGTGACCAACAACTTACGGGTGGAGGGTCATCGGAAGAGCGAGGTACTTCGCTGAATTCTCCAGAGGTTTTAGATGGCCCTGGGAGGGTCCCGAGCGAGGAGGGCGGTGGGATTTCTGCCAACAACCCCCACGGCGTAGAGGATGCCAATGCTATGGACGACTCTCTAAGTTCAGACTCCTCGGGACAAAGAGGCAGATCCGGCTCTGAAGCTGACCGACAAGAAATCGGTAATACCAGTGACATGAGCAATCCTCCAAAAGGGGAGCCTGGTCTAGCCAATGGGGATTCCCAAAGCACACTCCCAGAAACATTTCCACCGCCCGGTCGCGTAATGGTAGCCGGATCCAGGAACAGGCCAACTCAATTCGCCCCTCGGGTCGACGCTGAGAGAAAAGGCGGATCTCCTCTGGCGGTACGGGAAACCGTTGCAAACAGTTTGCGACGTTTGGCGGATGACGGCCAGCTAGTTGCTGGGACCGATATCAACTTTGCCAGCTCCGACCTGGTTTTCAAAAGGTTGCTTTTACTTGAAGAGAGGTGCGTTGTCTTCCTGGTGGACACTTCTGGATCGATGGGTTCAATAAAGCGTGTCGAAGCAGCGAAGCTAACGATAGAAAAGTTGCTCGGTGACGCCTACCTAAAGCGGCATAGCGTGGCGATGATAACCTTCCAGGGGGCGATTGCTGAGACAATTTTAATGCCGACTCGAAGCATCGAAGTAGCGAACTCTCGACTAGGTCAAATCAAGAGGGGGGGTAAGACGCCCTTACACCTGGGTCTGCGGAAAGTGGCAGAGCTTTCGAAAAGGTTGCGTGCCAAAGGGACCGAACCATTCGTCGTCGTAATGACAGACGGTATGGTGTCAACTTCGCAGGCTGGCATTGACCCAGTTGGGGCCACACTTGAGGCTTCGAGAGAGATTGCCGAGGCAAGGATCGAAGGTATCATCGTAGATTTCGACCTAAGTGATCCAAAGGTAGGGATAGCGACTGAAGTTGCTAAGACAGCAAAACTGTCCTATGTCGCAGCTTGATCCTTGGCCGACCGGGGTCGCCTGACCAATCGTGGATGGTTTTTCGCACCGGTTCTTCGTGGGAGTCAATCCCAAATAGCAAAGACCAGTGGCTTGTACTGGGCTGGAGCCAGAACGAGAGATGTTTGCTAGCGCAGCCAAAGGCGCAAAGTTTTAGAGTTACAGGTTTCAATGAAAGTTAAAAGGACTCACTGTTAGGTCGCGACTTAATGGGTCGGCAGGTTTATGGCATTTCAAGCTCACTACGAATGGGTCTAGGCAGATTCACTCCTCGGCGACCTCCAGATACGATACCAATTGGCCGATACTTTTCGGTGCCTAAGGGATTAGGTGGAGCATTCACTGGAAGGTAAGACGATGGTGGCAAGTCTGTTTTTTCCTGGCGATAAGCCGCCTGCGACTATTCACGGGTTGCACAAAGCTGGTTCAATTGTGAGGATTGCTCCAGGCATCTATACCGATGAAGTATCGGATCCAGTTGCGGTAGTACTGCGGGAATGGCAGGCGATACTGGGACATATGCTGCCGAATTCTGTGGTGACAGATAGGTCCGTTCTCAGTGGTGGTCCTGACGATGGTGTTCTTTTCCTCGCGAGGGCTGCCAAGGCACGACAGATTGTGCTCCCCGGTTTAGTCGTTTCAGTGCGTCAAGGCCTTGGACCCGTTGAGGGCGATATTGCGCTGCCGGGTGGTCTCTTTCTAGCCTCTCCGCTTCGGGCGGTTTTGGACAACCTCCTTCCTAGCCGGGCTGTCAGAGGAAAACCGGCGAGAACACTGTCCGACCTTGAATTGTCAAACTTCGTGCTAGGGAAATTTGCTGGTAGTGATGGGAATCGGCTTGCTGAGTTGATGGGAGGGGTCCCTCGGCTGATTAAAGTCCTTGGACTTCATGATGATCTGATTCCGAGAGCCGAGCTACTGCTTAAGCGGATCCTGGTCACCGATTTTAATGATGATGTCCAAGGGGTATCCTTCATGGGACCAGTCGGCGTGGGGATGCCGAATGCACTCGAGGGTCCACGGCGAGGAGTGGGAGGAAATTCAGAATCCAGTCCCAACACCGAAAGGGAGTTGTTGGATCTATTACATTCAATTTCAGAAGGGATTAGTAAACTCCAACCAGATGTTTTTGTGGTTGATGAGTCCGAGCCAAAATGGACCTATAGGCCATTTGTAGAGGCTTTCTATATGTCGGGGATTCTGGATGGAAAGACTCCTAATAGCTTGCTTTTGAAAAAGGCATTACGTTCTGTGATGTTGACGGAGGGAGGCGTAGATGATTCATTATTCATAAGGTATTATTCTTTAGTTTCAGACCGTATAGACGTGACGAGAGATATTAACACTTCTACGGAATTTATAGCTAGACTGCGGGATCTCCATTCAAAGATCCTCGGGGGGTCAATTGAGGCGTTTGCAGGAGTGTTCAAAGATGAAAGTTACGCTCCTGTAGCCGTTGCGGCAGAAAGTGGTGCTTCAATAAGCGACCTCCTGTCGATAGGATTTGAATCAATTGTAGGGTTGAACTCCAACTTAGGATTTGCGATCGGCCTCTATATTTTGATCTCTTTCATCAGGCCCTTTGAATTTGCAAATGAGCAGGTTGCAAGTATTGCATTAAATTCAGCACTCTGTAGCGTTGGCGAGTGCAGAATAATCTTTCCGGTTGTAGACGACAAAAGTGAATTTTCAAAGTTGCTCTCGAGTCGGGGCCATATCGATTCCGTCACCTTGATAAATCGGTTTATTGCTCGACAGGAATCTACTGTGGCATCACACTACCAAGACCTCGGACTAGCGCTAAAGGAAATTCGAGCAGATCTTGCTGAATTAGAGTCAAATCCACATTAATAGTTCGCCATGTGGCCGGAGAGATCCACCTTTTGGCAAGCTAAGCAGTTATAAATTCCAGATTTAGGATGGCATAAAGTTTTTCCCGGTTACATCGTGTGTTAGCCAAATAATTTACGCAAATGCCCTTGAAGGGAGCCAGAGTATTAGGTAACATAGCGACTTTTATGGATAATTATTTGGGTTGCTAGCTCTGAACATTGTTTCTAGGTGTCGTGATCTTGTTAGTTGATCTGAGATTTGTACACAGAACTCTGTTTGTGATCCGTAGCGTGACTTGGAATGTGTATGGAGTTCAAACGGTATGAGCATCCATCGAGCTTGAATGTATAACGGCGAGCGCGCGTCAGTAATTGGTTTCGTTGTCATGACGGTAATACTGCGTGGTCTCGCCACCTTAGGAGGGAGGAGTGATTTCAACTCGTGATAATGACTAACTGTTTTCAAAGTTTTGCTTTACGGGCCATTAGGTAATTACTGAGCTTTGCTATTCACTATCGGTGGGTTTATGTACCGTTTTCTATGGCGGGTGGTGAGCGCCGGCAATTGCGACTTGGTACGGTGAGGCGCTGGGGAGGGTTGCGACCCCGTCACAAAAGGGTGTTTGAGCAAGACGTATTAGACCAGCGAGAGTGAGCATTGTCATCCCTAGGCACACGTCCTCAAAACGGCGTAAAAGTGATATCTTGGCGGTAAATGACCCGCGCTAATAAGCAAGGAGGGACAATTAATGACCGAGGAATTCGGGTTGGTGCTGACGCAGCTCCTCCAACCATGCCGGGGCCTTTAAGCGTCTTGCCTCATCTTCCAGCGGCCAGCTGAGACCAGCTGCTTTAGCTCTCTTGGCCAAATCCGCCACGGTGGTAAATGGCATCGAAAGTGACGAGGCGGTTTGGCGGAGGCTCAAGCCCTCAGAATAGTGCAAGCGAAGTACACCACGATTCTTACGCATGGTCGAATGGGGACGGGGCATCGGTACCTCCTCTGATTGTGGATAATCAAAGAAGTGTTGCCGATGCCCTGCCACTCACGCAAATGTCACAAAGCCGACCCCGGCTGAGGTGTACGAAAACCGCGGAACGGGTGTACGAATTCAATCGGAACGGCTGTACGAAAACCATCGGGATACTCGCACAGCTCGTATTTATCGGCTACTTGAGGTCACAACCACCTGCGTCTAAGTCTGCCGCCGCATGTGCACGGATGGGCCCTTTGGATCAAAAACCCAGACGTAGATTGTCAAGTGGCTATAGCTCTAAATTGGGCCACCGAGCCTGGATACTTGCTCCATCGCGAAGTGGCCGAGTTGACCCAGCACTCGGTGCTTACCGGCGCAAGTTTCTGGCGCTTTTAAGCGATCCGCAAGTCGGGACTAGTTTGATCCAGCATCGTGACCGTTTTAGTTGAATTGGGGCTGGTTACGTTGGGGCTGCGTTGGCCGCACAATCGAGGCGTGTTGAGGTGGCCGAGTGAGAATCAAGTCCAAGACGGAACCTTGGAACAGGTGCATCTAAATGAGCGGACTCACTGCCAGCCACTCAGATGCAACGGTGACAAGCTGAAGGCGAGGAGTGGCGAGAGGTCTTCGTGAAGTTTAATTTACAGACGGGGGACGCTTTATATCGCTGATAGCTGAGCAAGTTATTTGCTGCCATTTAACGGGTAAATGCAGGCGATTTGTAGCGTCAAAGGGCCCAGCGAAGCGAGTTTGCTCGCATTGACCAACAAACAAGTGGCTACACCGTTTGAAATAGTGCTACGACTGGAGTAAGAATAATCTGGTGTCGGGGCTTGGCCTCCTGTCGGAAGTCTTTGGTTGTGCATTGGAGTTCGGTGGTGAAAAGGCATAGAGGCGCTGTAATTGAGGGATTCGGCCGCTTAGTGACACGCGGGCTACTGGCATTTTGTGCCACCTCTGCTCTATTGGCAGGCACTGGAAGTACGGGCCTACCTTCAGGTCGACTTCTGGGTTCGAGGACTTCGTACGTGAAAGTTGCCAAAGGGAACGACCCCGGTCAGATCATAGTCAATATAGGTGGGGGTGGAGAAACGGTCAAGGGTGGAAAGTCAAATTCCAGTTCGTCAAGGAACGTAAGTTTAGGATCGCCGGGAGGGGCTTTGGTAGGGGGTCCTACCCAACCGGCTCCTTTGAATCCTTGCGTTCTTGATACGGCCGCACAGAAGGATCCATTTGGGTCGGATCTCCTCGGTCTCGCCGCCGCTGAGGTGGTAAGTAGGTACTTGAGCAACGTTGTTGGAATCTGCAAGTCTGGAGGGGGGAGCAAGACGAACCTCCCCACCCCTTCCGAAGTTGCAGACAGCGAGTGGTCGACACAGCTGGTCAAGCAGCTGCCGATTCCATTGCCGACGATCCCCCCTGGGTACGGAGTTGTCGGCATAACCTCTTATTTGCTGACCGGTGACGCTACGCACTGCTCCTTATCGAGTTCGAGCGCCCTCGGCGAACTGACCATATCTGCGAAGTCCAGTTATGAAGTGTCATTTGATGGCGGCGATCAGTACTCTGGGCCATTCCAAACTAGCGGCGCACCTTGGCCGCTAGGAGGAATTGATCACATGTGGCTTAATCCGGGAGCGCGCTCGGTGGTGGTGGTTCAAAATTGGACCGGAACCTGGTATTTGGATGGTCAATCGGGCCAGCTGCCAACTCTTCAAACAAGAGGTGAAATCGCGAACTATGTAGTTTTAGGACTAGTCGCGCTTAGGACATCTTGAAAACTTGAATTAGCTAAGGAAAGTTTCAGCCTTGCCTGCTGTTCAGCCTCTGCTCCGCAGACTCAGTATCTGCCCACCTAGTCGTAGCTGGTCAATCGAGATAAGCTCACGCGCCCACGGCATGGAAACCTCCGTCGACGTGTATGACCTCCCCCGTTGTAGAAGGGAAGAAGTCAGAAAGTAATGCGACAGTAGATCTGGCTACTGCCAGGTTACTCTTTGGGTCCCAGCCCAAGGGCGCCTTTTCTCCCCAGCTGTCTTGAAAGCTGGAGAAACTTCCTACCGACTTCGCTGCGATTGTCCTGATGGGCCCTGCGCTAATCAGGTTGACTCTGATGCCTTTTGGTCCGAGATCTCGCGCTAAGTACCTGCACAAAGATTCCAAGCCTGCCTTGGCGACTCCCATCCAGTTATATCCTGGCCATGCCACGGTGGCGTCAAAGTCGAGTCCAACCACTGAAGGGCTTTCGCCTGATTCCAGCAGCCCTAAGGTTGCCTTTGTCAATGAGGCGAAGGAGTAGGTAGAGACCTCAATCGCTGTAGCAACGTCGGGCCATGCTGCGTCGAACATCTCTCCGTCAATGCACGTTGATGGCGCAAATCCAATTGAATGGACTACACAATCGAGGCCGCCGATTTGATCGGATATTTTGTTGGGCAGATCGTCAAGGTCTTGTTGGTTCATGACGTCTAGCTCTATAACTGGCGGGACTGGGTCAAGCTTCTTTGCGGCGCGCTGCGTGATAGACAGCCCCCTACCGAACCCGCTCAGAATTACTTTGGCGCCCTCTTTTTGGGCTTGATCAGCAATTCCAAATGCAATAGATGATTCGGTTAGGACTCCTGTAACCAAGATCCGTTTGTTGTTGAGAATCCCCACTTCGCCTCCCGTGTCTAGACTTCACAAAAGTTAGCGTCTATTTCGTCATAACCTGGCATTAACGCGCCATTTTGAGAGAAGGTAGAAGGTGGATATAGGTATTCTCGGCGGTACGGGTCCCGCTGGAAGTTCACTTGCGTTGCGGCTTGCTAGCGCGGGTCACAGGGTATGGATAGGTTCGAGGGATGAATCAAGAGCATCACAGGTGGTAGTAGACGCCCTTCAGGGTACCGAAAGAACTGACCTACAACTTTTTGGTGGGACAAATCTACGAGCGGCGCAATGCGAGCTAGTAGTGGTAGCGACACCATGGGACACGATGCTAAAGGCCGTTGAGCCGCTTGAGGGATCCCTTGCCGGCAAAACGGTGATATCAATGGCAAATGCCCTGATGAGGGTTGGCTCCGAACTTCAGGCGGTAATTCCAGTTAGGGGATCGGCGGCCCAGACTCTTCAGGCAGCTCTTCGCTATTCCAGGGTGGTCGCCGCCCTACATCACGTGCCCGCAAAGGAACTTGGAAGGATTTCTGCTCCGATAGAAGCCGATGTTTTAGTTTGCTCGGATTTTGAACAGGCAGGATACGAAGTGGTAGATCTTTTGGGTAGCTTGCCTGGAATGAATAGCTTCTTTGCCGGTTCTTTGGCTCAGGCTGGACCAATAGAGGCCATGACCGCAGTTCTAGTTAATTTGAATATTCGTTACAAGACTAGGGTTGCAATTAGAGTCATTGGAATTCCGAAGTAGTAGGGCAGAGAAATTGATCCACATATTTGATACGGCGGCGCAAGAGAAAGTTCCCTTAGAAGTAGGCCCGGTTGTCAAGATGTACACCTGTGGCATCACACCGTACGACGCAGCCCATATTGGTCATGCTGCGGTTTACCTTACTTTTGATATTTTGCAGAGGCGATTGCGTGATATGGGTCATAAGACCTCTTGCGTAAGAAACGTAACTGACGTTGATGACGACATTCTGAGAAAAGCTAAGGAACTCGGCGTCTTTTACCTCGACCTAGCTGCATCGGAGATGGCTAAATTTGACCGAGATATGGGCGCCCTTGGATTGGTCCAGCCGCACTCGGAACCGAGGGCAACGTCGGCGATTGCGGAGATTTTGAATCTTGTAGATGCTCTAATGGACAAGGGCCATGCATATCAGAGCAACGGATCGGTTTATTACGATGTCACAACCGCCAAGGATTTCGGGAAGATAAGCCATTACTCGTACGAAGAGATGATCGAACTTGCTCGGGAACGAGGCGGGAATCCAGAAGATCCTGCAAAGAGAAATAAACTCGACTTCTTGCTGTGGCAAGCTCCAGAGGATGGCGAGCCCTTTTGGGAATCCAGATGGGGGAGGGGTCGGCCCGGATGGCACATCGAGTGTTCTGCACTAGCCATGCGGGAGCTGGGCACAACTATTGATATCCATGGTGGCGGCTCGGACCTTATCTTTCCTCATCACGAATGCGAAGCCGCTCAGGCGGAATCTGCATCCGAGGAGGTATTTTCAAAATACTGGATGCACGTTGGAATGGTGAATCTTGACGGCGTGAAGATGTCAAAATCCCTTGGAAACCTAGTATTCGTAGGTGACCTTCTGCATGAGCACGATCCACGTGTTGTTCGAATGGCGATTATTTCGAATCATTACAGGCATTCTTGGGAGTGGAGCGACGATCTGCTCGAAGTTGCGACATCGAGGTTGGCGAGTTACCAAAAAGCCGGTGAAGGTGAAGGTGCGCTGGCGGAGGTGCGGGCAGCCCTCGATGACGATCTAGACGTTCCGACCGCCCTCTCGGCGATGGACGAAGCGGTGGGGCGTGGAGAGGGTGTTTCGCTAGCCGCCTCACTATTAGGAATAGTGATCTAATCTGGACTAGTCGCTGTGGACTATTCGCGCGACAGGGAAATTTGCGGAGTCGATGTTGACAAAGATTAGTGTTCTGGGCGAGAGCGTCCATGAGTTTGAGGGTGCCGTAACCGTGCTGGACGTACTCAGGTCTATTGACCCGCGTCCGGCGGGGGTGATTTCGGCAAAAGTTAACGGCACGCTGACTGACCTTTCGACATTGGTCTCAGACGGCTCGGTGGTCGAGTTTGTCTCGGCTGGCTCGCCAGATGGACTATCTGTAATCAGACATTCAACGGCGCACGTCATGGCGCAAGCAGTCTTGGAGCTATATCCAGGCGCAAAGTACGCTATTGGACCATCGATCACCGACGGTTTTTATTATGACTTTGAGCTGCCGGAGAACCAGAGATTTACCGATGACGATCTTTTAACGGTCGAATCCAAAATGCGTGAGATTATGTCCGCAAAGCAACCATTTACCAGGGAAGAACTCAGTTATGAGTCGGGCTTAGAGATCTTTAGCGATCAGCCTTTTAAGACTGAAATAATCAAGCAGGTTCAGGACCTGGCGGATGAAGCGTTGGCGGAAG
This sequence comes from Actinomycetes bacterium, assembly GCA_021823045.1. Next base: position 59,519 of record JAKAPB010000001.1, read on the forward strand.
GTGTTAGCGACAAAGGGGTCTCGGTATATCGAAATGCCGACAAGTTCGTCGATCTGTGCAGGGGACCACACGTTGGTCATACTGGCCAACTCGGTCATTTCAAGCTTTTAAGAGTCGCGGGAGCTTATTGGCGGGGGGACGAAAAAAAAGAGCAGCTACAGAGAATCTATGGAACCGCTTGGAGTTCAAAGGCCCAGCTTGAGGAGCATCTTCACAGGCTCAAAGAGGCTGAGAAGCGAGATCATCGCAGGATAGGCTCAGAACTGGATCTATTTCATTTTCCAGTTGAGATAGGTGGCGGGCTACCAGTTTTCCACCCAAAGGGTGCCTTCATTCGCTATCAGATGGAGGAGATGTCCCGCAAGGCACACATTAAGGCTGGATATCAATTGGCCTGGACACCCCATATCGCCAAGTCCACTCTTTATGAAATTTCAGGTCACCTTGGTTGGTATAAAGACGGGATGTACCCTCCGATGGAGATGGAAGGGGCAACGTACTACCCCAAGCCCATGAACTGTCCTATGCACATCTTGATATTCCGCTCCCAGCTCAGATCTTATAAAGAGTTGCCGCTTCGCCTCTTCGAATTTGGTACCGTCTATCGATTCGAAAGATCTGGGGTCCTCCATGGTCTGGCGCGGGTGCGTGGACTTACCCAGGACGATTCGCACATCTTTTGTGCACCTTCGCAGCTCGCCGAGGAGCTAACTAGATTGCTCAAGTTTGTGCTCGCAATGCTCAGGTCATTTGGCCTGAAGGACTTTGAGGCAGAGCTTGCCACCAGGCCGGACAAATCCGTAGGCGAGGACGCTGAGTGGGAGGAGGCGACTTTGGCACTTCAAAGTGCGCTTGAGGCTTCCGGGATACCATATGTCGTTGCGGAGGGCGAGGGGGCTTTCTATGCTCCAAAGATTGACGTGCATCTAAAGGACGCTATCGGCCGACGTTGGCAGGTCTCCACGCTGCAGGTTGACCTCCAGATGCCACAGAGATTTGACATGAATTTTGTGGATCATGATAACCAAAGACGTCGACCATACATGATTCATAGAGCGCTGTTTGGCTCCGTTGAGAGATTTTTCGCTATCCTGCTCGAACACTATGCTGGTGCACTTCCGATGTGGCTACTCATGTCGCAGATTCAGGTACTGCCAGTGCGTAAGGACCATGAAGATTACGCCCAGGAAATCGTGGGCAGGCTGGCAGCCGTTGGCGCCAGGGCGGAGGTTGTTGATGCAACCGAGCCACTTGGCTCGAGGATCCGAAAGGCAAAACTGGATAAGATTCCGTACATTTTGGTTGTCGGTGACGACGACGTGAGTGCAGGGACGGTCGGTGTCAACAGAAGAGGTTCAGAGACCCCCAATCGCGGGGTACCAGTGGAGGCTTTCGTCGAGTCGATCAAGGAGGAAATTCTCCCGCCCGACCTTCTGCTAGAGACTGAGGTCTAGGTTTTGGAGAGGATCTGGGCAGGATGGAGAGGGGCCTATCTCTCTGGAGAGCTATCGAAGGATAAGCTAGAGCCGGAGTGTGTGCTTTGTGAAATAGCCGCCCCCGCCCAAGTTGGCGATGTTGAATGCGTAGACGATGAGTTGTTGGTCGTGTTTCGCGGTAAAACGGCTGTGGTGGCGCTCAATTTATACCCTTATACATCGGGCCATTTATTGATTGTCCCAAAGACTCATACGGCGGAGTTAGATCTACTTAGCGCTGAATCCCGATGCGAGCTCCTTGAACTGGCCAATCATGCGGTGAAGGCGTTGAGGGCCAGCCATGGAGCATCTGGATTCAACATTGGGATGAACCTAGGTCAGGCAGGTGGGGCCGCCATAGTCGATCACATACACCTGCATGTGGTTCCTCGTTTCATCGGTGATGCAAACTTCATGACGGCAACGGCTGATGTGCGAGTTATCCCTGAGGCGCTTGGTGATACCTTGACTAAGATACGCGAAGGATGGTCTTAGTCCGACCAAAAGGCGAGTCGCACAAAAAGACTAGCCCTAAAGTCTGATGTACTTTTAGGATCGAGTGAATACATTGCGGGCAAAGGCTCGCTCTTGGTTCCTTGCTCGCCATGGGTTCCTTGCCCGCCTTCCGTCAATGGCAAAGCATTCACCCAATAGAAGTGCAAGTCACTATCCGTTCGGCTTATCCTTCCTTGGCTGCAGTTTTGAAACTACAGTGGGCGGTGCAATCTCATAATGAGACTCGCGTAGGGTAAATCGGCCTTGGCCTGAGGTTATTGCGCGTAGGTCAGTTGCATAACGCTTCATTTCGGACCTCGGAACCAAGGCAATCAAGGTCGCACGTTTGGTTTCGGGATCAAGATCAGTTTTGGAGACCTTCGCCCTTTTCGAATTCAGGTCGCCGAGGATGTCTCCTTGGAATTTAGCGGGGGCAATCACGGTGATTTCATCGATTGGCTCTAGAACTACCGGTGACGATTGGGCGAATGCTTCGTGAAAAGCCAAGGAACCGGCCATTTTGAAGCTCATTTCGGACGAATCAACGGGATGGTACTTTCCGTCGACGAGATGTACAGCGACGTCAACCACAGGGAAGCCAAAGTTTCCCCCGTGAGTCATCGCCTCTAGGATACCTTTTTCTACCGCTGGAATGAAGTTTCGCGGTATAGCTCCGCCAACAATCTCGTCCAAAAAGCTGAAGCCTTCTCCACGCGCCAATGGTCGAATTCTGATGTTGGCTACCCCGTACTGACCATGTCCGCCGGTCTGCTTCTTATATTTGCCCTCGGCGGTTGCTTCGGCGGTGATCGATTCCAAGTAGGGGATTTCCGGCTCAGAATAGGTGGCTTCTACGCCAAACTTTCTAGCTGCTCTCTCCAAGGCTATGGAAATATGTGCCTCCCCCTGTCCGGCGACAAGGGCTTTGTGACTACGAGGATCCCTGCTGATACTTAGTGTTGGATCCTCCTCTGCGAGCTTGAGAAGTGCTGAGAAGAGCTTCTCGTCATCCTTCGAATTTACGGGCGTAACGGCTACCACGAGAAGGGAAGGCTCGAAGGTAATGCCCACAGCGTCGGAGGATCTATTTTTCGATAGCACGTCGGCTGTTTTCGCACCAGAAAGCTTGGAGAGGGCTACAATGTCGCCACGCTGGGCGTATTCGAGCGGAAGATGCTCTTTGCCTAAGAGGGTGAATAGCTGCCCGATTCTTTCATCAGATTGTGTACGAAGGTTGGTAAGTGTCGATGATGGACGCAAGACCCCCGACCTAACCTTTGCAAGCGAGAGTTTTCCCATAAAGGGGTCGGCAAAGGTTTTGAAGATCTGAATTTCAGGGTCCTCTTTGGGGTCCTCAGAAGCCTCTGGTCCCGGCCCAATTTCAGCGATGAAATCTACGAGACGGTCGATTCCAATCTCTTTTACCGCCGAGCCAACAATTACCGGGAAGACGGTTGCATCTTTGACCCCTTTTGCCATGGCCATTTCCAATTCTTGAAAACTGAGCGTCTCGCCACCTAGATACCGTTCCATCAGTGCATCGTCGGCGACAACTATTCCCTCTACCAGCTGTTCGTGAACAGAATGCTCTAAGTCTTCTATCTCCTCGGGGACTGCTACTTCTTCTGCTACCGGCGTGTTTTGGTAGACCAGAGCCCTGTCGGAAAGAATGTCAACCACCCCCCTAAAGGAGGATTCGATTCCAATTGGCAACTCCAAGGGTGCAACACCGGCCCCGAAGTGTTCCTTAAGTGTGTCCACCGTGGCGAAGTAGTCAGCCCTTTCTCTATCTGCTTTGTTTACAAATATGAGCCTTGGAATGGCGGCTTGATCTAAAAGCTCCCAAATTCGATCAGCGTCAGGGCCGATAGGTTCGGCCGCAGAGACTACGAATATGCACATCTCAACTGCGGATAAGGCGCTTTGAACCTCGCCAATAAAGTCGGCTACGCCTGGAGTGTCCAAGACATTGAGCGCAAGATCCTGCCTTGAGAGTGCTAGCAAGGTCAGTGCGATCGAATGCTTATGCTTGATCTCCTCAGGGTCAGAGTCCGACAGGGTGTTGCCGTCTTCAATTCTACCTATTCGTTTGCTCGCCTTGAAGAGGAAGGCCAGGGAGTCAGCCAGGAGGGTCTTACCCGAACCCGCCTGGCCCACTAAGGCCACGTTGCGAATAGACCTCGAACCAACTTGAGCCATATTGACCTCCCCAGGGACAAATCCGGGCATCTGTTACTCGGTTAACGATAAAGTTACGCGACTATTGAGTAATTTCCAACTATCAGGGCCAAATGAGGCCTTTGGTTGGTACTAAAAAGCTATTTGCCCCCTGCGGATACTTATCGTGCTAGATTTAACACTGTGTGTGCGGTCCAGCTGAGTAGACCCTTGGAGGGTAAGTAATTTTCTGGACCACGAGGAGATCTCATTGTTCGATGGTCATTTGAGGGAGGGTGTCGATAAGCGTACCGGCCCGTTAGGTCTGGCGCTTTCGTCAATTGGGGTTACGGCTGACCTGCTTACGCTCAGCGGACTGGTAATTAGCCTTTTAACAGCGATTGCGATTGGCACTGGACACACTTTGGTGGGGTTTTTTGGAGTTCTCGCTTCCGGGATACCCGACCTATTGGATGGACCGGTGGCAAAAGCATCTGGCGCTACTTCAAAGCGCGGAGCCTTTTTCGATTCATTTTCCGACAGGGTAAGTGACCTCCTCCTTTTTGGGGGTATAGGTGTGCTAATGCTCCACCGCCAAAACGACCTTGTGGCGGTTGTTGCTTTCGCTGACTATGGCGTTGCAAGTCTCATTTCCTACCAGAGGGCGAAAGCGGAATCGCTGGGATTCGTCGCCAAGGGTGGGATCATGGAACGAGCTGAACGGGTGATTGCCGTAGCAATTGGCCTACTGCTCTCCTTCGCTCTGGTGTGGGTGCTTTGGCTGGTTCTTGTTTTGAGCTTGGTTACGGCAGTCCAACGATTTTTGAAGATTTGGAGTCAAGGTACAGCCACCATGCCAGACAAGCAGGCAAGCAGCAGGTACCTTTACCTTCAGCAACGCCGAGGAGAGTTCAAGAGGCGTTCGCAACCGAGGCGTGCAAATAGTTCCCGTAAAAGGACAGGGGCCAGGGGGCCAGGCCAGCTTTCAGCCTACAGTAGGCAGAGCAGGCTAAGGGCTTCTGCTCGTATGAGGTCTTGGTGGGAGAGTCAACGATAAGTGTCGAAGTATTTCTCAGCATCCAAGACGCTGGGAGATTCCGGGCCTTCGTCGAGAGCGTTGTCTCGCTTGAAAGGCAAGTTGGCGGTTTTTCCTTATGAAATAGGGTCTATTCTTGCAAGCTCCATACCTATCGGGTTCAGGCCAAAGGTCGCTGGCGTTATTGGTCCAATTGCTTATCTATCCTCCAAACAAAAAAGACATTATGCCCTACGGGCTCAGCAGCTCGCCAGTTTCGGAAGGGAGGATCAGCGGGTCCTCACCCGAAGAACGGTAGCGGTATTTACGTCCTATGTTCTTTACTGGCTTGAATCTTTGGCAATGCCTAGGTCCGAAAGGGCGGAGCTGTTGCAGAATCTCAGCTATGAAGGTTGCGACGAGCTCGTCGAATACCTCCAGAATGGACGTGGAGCTATATTAGCAACCTGCCACCTTGGGAATTGGGACTGGGGCGGTAGTTGGTTTGCCGCTTATCACCACCCCTTAGCCGCTGTGGTCGAGAATTTGAAACCCGAATCAGTGGCTGAGTGGTTTTACTCATACCGCAGGGAGCTCGGAATCGATCCGATACCCCTAGATGGACCGGTTGCTACAAAGGTTATTCAGGCGGTCAAGGAGGGAAAGCTAGTAGCACTTCTGAGCGACCGTGACCTGAGTGGTACTGGTGTGGTGGTGGACTTTTTCAACGAGAAAGTTCGGATGCCAAGTGGTGCTTCGGTCCTGTCACTTCGAACGAAGACACCTATTTTCCCCGCTGCGGTCTATCAGACTCCAAGGGGCGGACACCATGTTGTGTTTTTAGATCCGATTTTTCCGGCTGATTCCGTCGGCTCGTCGATAGCTGAAAAGGTTGGTTATATGACACAGCTTGTTACTTCGGCTCTCGAGACACTAATTGCGGAGAAGCCGACCCAGTGGCACGTGTTGCAGCCACTTCCGATTGAAAAGGGATAATTTTGCCATGACTGGCATTTTCGAGGTCCCGTTAACATTTGTGAATGACGGATCTCGCAAGTGCCCAGAGGATTCAAAATCCCTAAGGCCGCTACGGGGCGTGGAGTCGAATTTAAGCGATCAGCACGAGTGCGAAAGCTCACCTAGTCGCAAAGGTGTCATGATCGACACGCTCAGTTGTGAAGCGGCAAATACTAACCAAAAAAGCAAGAGTGAGTGTTGATCGGCTATTTAGTACGGCACCTGAGGTTTCGAGCATTCCGGTTTTTAGGAGCATGCAACAGCCCGTGGTCTCCAAGTATGAGAAACGGTCACCATTTAGTGCCAAGGATTTTCTCCCTTTCTAGATGGAAAGGTCTGACGACGGGAAGGACATGGCATCACCCGGCCAAGCATGAGACTTCATAAGAACAAACAAGAATCCTTATCCTGGCTCAGACTTTGCCGATCTCCACTGAAGAACCAAATTCTGAACAGTCTTGTGCTCGGCAGGACTTTTGAAGTGCAAACTGAAATCGGCCAACAAGCTGGGGCCGCTTGAAAATCGCACCACTTAATAAGGAGCGCTTGTTCGACAGTGCTGATCAGCGACCGAGGGCACGAAGTGGTGAATTAACGCAAGATCTTCGTCGTCGCTTTCAAGGGCCCAATGCAAAGCAGATACAGTGTGCAGCACGAGGGTCGACATCAGCAAGCGACCCAGCCGGTCCAGGTTGAGATGAAATCCAGGTTGAGATGAAATCAGGCTAGGAAATGGCAATTTGGAGGTGGGCAGAAGTTGGTTAGAACAGAAGTTGGTTAGGACAATAGCTAGTCCGTAGTTCAGGTTCCTGATTCAAGCCTCAAGCAACCTACCAGCACATTTGTGGTAATCGAAGCGAAAAGTTATGACTACATGTATCCGAGGCGGTGCGAAGTACCCAAGAGCTCGAATGCTTGTTT
>JAKAPB010000324.1 GCA_021823045.1 Actinomycetes bacterium
TGCTTGATGTATCTGGGTCCGCAATGGACCGGGGATAGATTGATAGATTATCTCCCTGAGCATCGAGTGGGAGAATTTGACGTTTGTCGAGTTTTCTGAGGAAAATACTCCCGAATAGACGAGATGGTCGATGATCTCGATGGCACCCGAAGGGGTCGATCCAGCCACTTTGACAACGACTGAGAGGGGGAATTCGTCACCCATCGCCGATGCCACCCTTGCGAAGCGCACGGTTTGTGGATCGGTTCCAACAAGGCGATGGATATCAAGGCGATGGATATCAAGTTGATTGGGGAGGGAGCCGATCGCTCGATGATCTTTATTTGGATGAGCTAACTGGTTGTTTGAATGTTTATCCACCTGTGATCTGGTTATGTCGCGCGCAAAGTGGATTAGAAGTAGTGGGTTTCCTCCACAGCGCTCCTGAGCCAAGGAGACTTGATCCGGGTCCGGGTCTGCGTCACCGTAGCAGACGATGAGTTCTCGTGCCGAGCGGTCGGATAGGGGCTCTAGCTCGAGGTGACAGCTGACTCCGGAGTCGGATAGTTCCTGAAATAGGTTCGAAGCTCGCTTCGGCCAGGGCCGAGCAGATCCTAGGATGGCGATTGGAGCGCGTAGTTGACTCAGTATGAAGTGGTTCAGGAGTGCGAGTGACCCCGCATCCGCCCAATGCAGGTCGTCCAGAATGAGAAGGAGTGGTCTCTCTTTTTCGATAAGCGCCCAGTCTTGAAGCCAGAGTGATGCTGTCGCCAATCGATCGGCGAGGGAAGCCCCTCCGACACTAGCAAATGGATCCTTTACCCCGAGCGTGGTGATCGAGCGCCAAATACTTCCCAGTGCGATTCCGGACCCGATCTCGTCGCTCCGGCTCCACCCGACATCGAAGTCTGAGGCGGCATCCTTTGCGAAGTTCAGGAGTAGCGATTTACCGATCCCAGCGGGGCCGGTGAAAAACCCACTCGCCATTTTCTGATTTCTGGCGTCATTCAGCACCCGTTCGATCATCTGAAGGGCTAAGTCCCGTTCAAGAATTTCGGCGCAAGCCACCTTGTCGTCCATTTCCCGCTTAATTGCACAATTTCCCGCTTAATTGCACAACGTGGTTATCTAAGCACTGGTATCGAGATTGTATCACTCCTCCAGAGCAGAAAAATGAATATCGGTGACCAGAAGCAGCGGGTCAACCAATAGAAGTCACCAGGAATTGGCCCGTTTTATTGGGTCGGCTAACGTGGATTTTGAAGTTCGAAGCGATCGGGCCATAAGCGTGCCCTGGATCATCCTCCGACACAGAGCAGACCACGTACCATTTTAGTTTGCTAGTCTTGCGAGCCTTATGGCGGTTTTAAACTTGACCCTCTTCCCCCTGGAGAAAACCGTGGCTTGATATACGGTGGAGGCGAATCGGTAGGTGAGGTATAGGCAAAGGACATTTATCACAACACTAAGAAATACCTGCCCAAGCCCTAACTGACCCGAACTCCAATAGATCGGAACCAAAAATGGTGAGAAGATCGGGATATAGGCGAGTAACTTCAATAGCGAGTTTTGATTACCGGATAAAACCGCAAAGCTCGCAAGGTAGCTCAATAGCAATGGAATTTGGATGAATGCAGTTACTGACTGGGCGTCCTCCACCTTTGACACCAAGGATCCGGCGAGGGCTCCAAGTGTGCAGTAGAAGGAGTACCCGAGGAGTAACCACATCAGCTGGAGGGCGATGAATTCCAGGCCTGCGCCCCGTAAAATACTCGACCCGACGGCCAGGGTGGTGATTATCGCCGCCAACACCGCAGTTACCGCTTGAGTGAGTGCTGCGGTTCCAATGCCGACCATCTTGCCCAGAAGTAGTGACCTGGGGCTAATAGAACTCAGCAACACCTCGATAACCCTCGAGCTCTTCTCCTCGATCACCCCCATCAATACCCAAGCGCTGTAGGTACTCAATAGCATAAATGTCGCCACGAGGCCCACAATGGCTAGCGATAAGTCCTTTGGCCTAGCAAGACTGGGAAGAAGGTAGACCAATTTGATTGGTTTAGGCGAAAGGATCTGAGCAACTACAGAAGGTGGAAGTTTCTTGATTGAACCGGAGGAGAGTACCTTTTCAACCTGAATTCCCTGAGACAGGGCGCTAAGAGCCCTAGTCGTCGAGGAGTTGGAACCTGGAGCGAATGGCCGCTTGAGTATGAGCTCAGAGTCGGCATAACCTATCGCAGCCTTAGCGTTGCGAACGCTCTGTTTAACATCCGCAGTGGTCGGCTCCACGCTGATCTTTAAATTGACGCCGGTTAGTTTTTCTACCCGCTGCGTTACCGAGCGGAGTTCCTTTACGCCGCTCTGTGTAGTTGCGACGGTCAACTTTGCCCCCGAAGAAGCGACGATCTTCGGTACTGCAATCGCTCCTACGGAGACTAAGACCATTAGAACGATTATGACCTTGTAAGCCCTTGAAGCGAGCCTTTGGAGAACTTCCCTCCTCGCCACTAGTAGGGCAGCGGGGATAGGGCGGCCCCTAAAAAACAGGTCTAGAGGGTTCGATTTTTCGTGAACCTCAGCGACGGATGCGGCCGCCTTTTTTCGCAGCCGCGACCTTCGCCTTAGCAGGGCAAGTGCAATTGTCGCGACAATTACGACCGCTTCTTTGGTGTGAGCGGGCATCTATACCCCTTTGGCATTCATAAGTGAATTGGCGGTTTCGGAACTGGGAACTTTCGACACTGACCTGCTGGCTACCGCCTGTAGAAAAACTTCCGACAATTTCTTCTTACGGAATGTAAACTCCCGTAGGTCACCATGTGCCAGTGCCCCTCGCAAGAGATCCTGAGAGACTTGCGGCTCGACTAGTCGCACCCTTACCCGCCCATCTCTTTCACTGAAACCCTCGACGCCGGGTATGTCGGAAATCCACCGTAGATCGTGGGTAGAAGTCACCAACTCAATTTCTAGATCGTCACCCCTCGTCAACTGGTCGACGTCACCGTAGGCGACGAGCGATCCGTCCTTAATAATCGCTACTTTTTCGCAGATTGATTCCACAAGGTCTAGCTGATGCGACGAAAAGATGAGGGTTTTGCCGGCCTTTACGATCTCGTGCATCACCTCGGCCATAGATGCCGTAGCGATCGGATCCAGGCCTGAAAAGGGCTCGTCGAGGATGAGTACTTGAGGGTCGTGGATCAGTGAGGCCACGAGCTGAACCCTCTGCTGATTCCCTAGTGAAAGTGCTTCGATCTTGGAGCCGGTCTGTTCTATCAGACCAAACCGATCTAGCCAATGAAGAGTTTTTTGCTTCGCACTCTCCCGGCTTAGACCGTGGAGCCGTCCAAAGTAGACGAGCTGGTCCTCAACCGTCATTTTCTGATACAGCCCCCGCTCCTCGGGCATGTACCCAAAGTGCTTCGAGTCGTCTTTTGTTACCCGTTTACCGCCGTAGCGGACCTCTCCGGAGTCGGGGGTTAAAAGTCCGAAGACTACCCGCATGGTCGTGGTCTTGCCGGATCCATTTGGACCCAGAAAGCCGAACACTTCACCTTGAGGGACCTCAAAGCTCAACTCATTCAGAACGCGCTTCTCCCCAAACGACCGCGACAAGGAATCCAAAACCAGTACCGAATCCATCCGAACCTTCTTGGTCAAAAATAGGGGGCCGACTGCCTCATGCTATCTGGAGGAAAAACCTACTGGGCACCCTGGATCGCTTTTATGT
>JAKAPB010000325.1 GCA_021823045.1 Actinomycetes bacterium
CTGGTCGCGGTAGATGTCATAATTTCTTTTTGGCGGCCCTGATTTAGCGGGGTTGGCAAGGTCGACTAAAGGACCACCACCGACACCACAGGAGGTGGCAAGAGGTTCAAGAAAATTCGTAATTTCAGCAGGGTAATTACGAAACTTCTTTAAATTGGTTGCACGAAGCCGCCCGATGCATCTACAATATGTGGTACTCGACACGGAAGCCATTCCCATATGTTGTGGTTTATTCGTTTGGAGAGCTTTGCTGAGCCGATTTAGACGCAGCTGGAGAGATCCTTGGTTAGGGTCTGATTTGGAACGTGCTCGGATTCTATTTTTAATCTGTAGAGGGGGAAAGTTCGTATGGCTATAGCGCCAGAGAAAATGGCATTGGGCATAAGAAGGCACTTCACCGAAGAGGGTGTGCACCCCTATCAGATGGTGCGATGGGAGAAGAGGGATTCGCGCATAACCAACTTCAAGGACTCAACTGTCGCATTCGAACAGCTTGGCGTTGAAGTACCCGAGAGTTGGAGCGTGAATGCTACAAACATTTTGGCGCAGAAGTACTTCCGTGGAAATTTGGGTACCCCCGAGCGTGAGCATTCGCTCAAGCAGGTCGTGGACAGGGTAGTCGACACCATTACCGCATGGGGACGCAAGGATGGTTACTTCGTAGATGACGATGAGGCGGAGACATTTTCTGACGAACTGAAGTACCTGGTTATTAAGCAAAGAGCCGCATTTAACTCCCCAGTGTGGTTCAACATAGGCGTTAAAGGCGTTCCAGCCCAGGCATCAGCCTGTTTTATCCTCGCCGTTGACGATTCGATGGACTCGATACTCAACTGGTACCGCGAAGAGGGGATTATCTTCAAGGGCGGCTCCGGAGCAGGAGTGAATTTGTCCAAGATTCGTTCATCAGCTGAGTTTATAAAGGGCGGCGGTACCGCTTCCGGTCCCGTAAGTTTCATGAGGGGGGCCGACGCTTCAGCTGGGACAATCAAATCGGGCGGCAAGACTAGAAGAGCGGCCAAGATGGTGATACTAAATGTTGATCACCCAGACATCGAGGACTTCATTTGGTGTAAGGCCCTAGAAGAGCGCAAGGCTAGGGTGCTACGCGACGCCGGCTTCGACATGGACCTCGATGGCAAGGACAGCTTTTCCATCCAGTATCAGAATGCCAACAACTCGGTTCGAATTACCGACGAGTTCATGCAGGCCGTGGAGGCTGACGGCGATTGGGATCTCAAGTCTGTTTCAACTGGCGAAACGATCGCTACGAAAAAGGCCAGGACTATCTGGCGGGAGATTGCAGAGGCCTCGTGGGAGTGCGCCGATCCTGGGCTTCAATTCGATACCACGATCAATCGCTGGCATACTGCCCCAAATACGGGGAGAATTAATGGTTCGAACCCCTGCTCGGAGTATATGCACATCGACAACTCCGCTTGTAATCTCGCAAGTTTAAACCTCCTGACTTTTTTGAATGATGACGGATCTTTCGACATTGCCGGTTTCGAATCGGCGACAAGGGTCGTCTTCACCGCCCAGGAGATATTGGTCGGTAATGCCGACTATCCAACCGAAGGTATTGCAGAAAACTCTCGCAGGTTTCGTCAGCTAGGTATTGGGTATGCAAACCTCGGGGCTTTGTTGATGGCGAAGGGCCTCCCTTACGACTCCGCCGAGGGGAGGGCATGGGCGGCTTCGATAACGGCGCTTCTTACTGGTGGCTCTTATGCGACTTCCGCCCGGTTGGCGGCCCGAATGGGTCCATTCGCCGGCTATTCACAGAACAGCGAAGCGATGATAAATGTGCTGAAAATGCATAGAGAGGCCGTTTCAAAGATTGACGAAGAGCTTGTCCCTACCGAGTTGCTAACTGCGGCACAGGAGATTTGGGATGAGGCCGTTGAGCAGGGAGAAGCGTTCGGAGTCAGAAATGCCCAGGCGAGTGTTCTGGCACCTACTGGGACAATTGGCCTGCTTATGGATTGCGATACAACCGGGATAGAGCCGGATTTAGGTCTGGTAAAGACCAAGAAACTGGTTGGCGGCGGAACTATGTCGATAGTTAACCAGACGGTTCCTAGGGCATTGCGTCAGCTCGGATATGGCGAAGATGCAATAGCCGAGATAGTTTCTTACGTCGATAAGAACCGCTCGATTGTCGGTGCGCCGGGGCTGAAGGAGGGACACCTTCCAGTCTTTGCCTGTTCAATGGGCGACAATACTATCCACTACCTCGGCCACGTTAGGATGATGGCGGCTGTCCAGCCATTCATTTCCGGTGCAATCTCAAAGACGGTCAATATGCCAGAAGAGGCGACCGTCGAGGAGATCGAAAAACTACATTTTGATGCCTGGAAGATGGGGATTAAGGCCGTCGCTATCTACCGCGACAATTGCAAGGTGGCTCAGCCGCTTTCGACTACTAAGGCAACATCTCTAACCGATTTGGAGCTGGCGAAAAAGGTCGAAGAGCTTGAGAAGGCGCTCAATACTCAGACCGTCGTAGTGAAGAAACCGATGCGGGAGCGCCTGCCAAGACGCAGACGCTCGGCGACGTTTGCTTTCAGGGTCGCTGACTGTGAAGGTTATGTAACGGTTGGAGAGTATGACGATGGCAGGCCTGGCGAAGTGTTTATGAAGGTTTCCAAGCAGGGTTCTACTCTCGCTGGGATCATGGATGCTTTTTCAATTTCCGTTAGCCTTGGTCTACAGCATGGAGTTCCCCTTTCGACCTTTGTCCGCAAGTACACGAACATGAGGTTTGAACCGGCGGGAATGACCGACGATCCAGACATCAGAATCGCCGCTTCGCTCGTGGACTACATATTCCGACGATTGGCAGTTGACTACCTACCATTGGACGAGCGCCTCGACCTTGGGATTCAGACGGTCCAAGAGAGGACCCAGCCACTGCTATTTCAGGATGATCCGGTAGCAATAGTCGATTCTTCGATGTCTGACTATTCTCACGAGACTCATGCGGTGGCTCCTGGCTTGAACCTGTTATCTCGGGAGGCAGCAAAGGACTCCCCGTACTGCTATCAGTGCGGAAATGCTATGCAAAGAGCCGGATCCTGCTTTGTCTGCACTAGCTGCGGCACCACTAGTGGATGCAGTTGATTCTCGAGAGCATATTGGGGCGGAGAATATAAGACCGGAGAGTACAAGACCGGAGAGTGTTAGCAAGGTCTATATGAGTCGCCGAACGGTTCATGCTCGCCAATCGTACCATTGGCCGCCCTGGAGCTAGTGCTTAGGGGCGGCCAAGAGGCCTTTAGAAACTGATCACTGGATCCTTTGCAATTATGGAACCGGACCGCTCGTAGGGACAATCTGGGAAAAGTGAATTACTACCGACCCACCATCGTGGTCGAATACACGTCATAAGGGCACGTCGTAAGGGCCTTGAGCAACTGGAACGTCGCCCAAAAGGTCAAGGTAGATGTAGTCCACAGAGTTGTCGACTCGGGCCCAAAAAATTAGGTACTTTGTGATGAACTTCCGTATGTGAAAACCGGTAGTCCACTCTGACCGGGGAACCTGACCGGTACCTTTGACAAAGGATCGGTGACACGGGAGGAGACCTGATTTCCAACAGATTCCACATTGGGTCGGTTCCAAAAGCCCTTTCCGCCTATTAGACAAGGCGGAGTTCCGGCGGGCCGACCATGTGCGACATACAAAGGATCCGTGGGTGGTAAGAAA
>JAKAPB010000326.1 GCA_021823045.1 Actinomycetes bacterium
GCGGGATCCTCTTCGAAGACATCAGGGAAATTAGCCGTCGGGTGGCGGTGGCGAGCTTGTGTACCTCTAAAGGCTCGGCATCTTTTCGTTTTTCTCGCAGTTCGGCCATCGCTTGAACCCAGCTGCCGCCCAGATCGGGCCGTGGATCAGACAAGTCAGTCTCCTAAATTTCACACATTTAATTAGGTCCTCTCAACCTACCCCGTTCAGGCTAGCCGTTTGTTTCACGACCACCAAGAGCCGTACCCAGCTGGGTTGAGCTCGATTGAACGAGCAGATATGGGGGATCGAAATAACCCTCAGGAAAAGTCGATTATCACCGGAGCGTGGTCTGACGGCTTGAATTCGGTGGCTTTTCTTGCCTCACGATCTACTATCCCCCAACTCGCCCTCTCGGCAAGCTCGGTATCGGCAAAGACGAGGTCGATCCTCAAGCCCTGGCCCTTGTGAAATGCACCCTGCCTGAAGTCCCACCAGGTGTAAATCCTTTGAGTTGGGTAGAGCTTTCGAAAGATATCGATCATGCCCAGGCTTTCAAGACTCCTTATCGCCTCCCGCTCTGGTTCGGAGACGTGTGTCGCTCCGAGAAAGGTCCTCGGATCCCAGACATCGAGGTCGGTGGGGGCCACGTTAAAATCCCCGGCTACGATTACCGATCTTCCCATTGCACGCTGGTGGGACACCTCGGCTCTAAGTTCCTCTAACCAGCTAAGTTTGAACTGGTAGTGCGGATCATCGAGCGATCGGCCATTTGGAACATAGACCGAAGCGACCCACAGTTCACCAAAGGTCGCAGCGACCATTCGAGCCTCTTGTCCTTGCCACTTAGAACTGAATCCAACCTGGATCGAATCGGCCTGCATCTTGGAAAGCACAGCGACTCCATTCCACTGCGAGACGCCGAAGTGACAGCCGAAATAGCCCAAGGCCTCGAAATCCCCATATGGGAAATCTTCATCTTTGACCTTGGTTTCCTGTAGACAGATGATGTCTGGCCCGGCATAGGAAATCCACTCTTTGACCCTGTCAATCCTCGCCCTTATAGAATTGACGTTCCAAGTGGCCATCCTCATTTCAGACACTTCCCGACTCTTTTGCGCTCAGACGCTGAGGTTAAAGGGTCTACCGACTGGCCTTGGGGCCGAATCGGGAATCCGCTAGGCGATAACAAAAAAGAGTTCGACCTCACAGGCGACCTTCCCATTCACCGATGCGCTACCCTTGCCCTTTCCAGCCCTAGCGGAAAGCGACACCAACTCCACTTCAAGCTCCAGGGTGTCCCCCGGAACCACTTGCTTGCGAAAACGTGCACGGTCTATGCCACCAAAAAGGGGGAGCTTTCCCTGGTAGTCCGGTGAAGCCAGAACCGTGGCTGCCCCCAATTGTGCTACAGACTCCACCATCACCACCCCAGGCAAGGTCGGCCGACCTGGAAAATGGCCGCTGAAATTTGGCCAGTCACTTGGGGGAGTCCAAATCGCCTTCGCCGAAACCTTTGGAATCAGTTCGGTGATCTCGTCGAGGAATAGAAATGGGTCACGATGCGGAATCAACTCTTTTGGGTCCATCCCAAACACGATAGTGACCAAAGTTCCCTAGGCACAAAGTTCCCTAGGCACAAAGTTGAAAGGGATCCAGAGTCGAAAAGGATCCAGAGTCGCAACATCTCGCTTATCCGTCAGCACCTAGCATTATTTGGGTGACTAAAGCTGTTATCTTCGACTTCGGGGGTGTCATAATCCCGTCCCCGATAGCCGCCTTTAGCGACTTAGAGGAAAATTTTCACCTACCAGCTGGGACAATCGTCTCTTTGAATATGGCGAATCACCACGACAATGCGTGGGCAAAATTCGAACGAGGTGAGGTGTCAAAGGAGGGTTTTGTAAACCTTTTCAACGAAGAGGCGAAGCGACATGGTGTCGAGATCGACATTGGCAGCCTCTTTTCCGACTACCCTCGACCCGAACCCCATCCCGAAATGATCTCTGCCCTGGAGTGGCTTAAGGGGAGATATAAACTGGGACTACTAACCAACAACTTCGCCACCACTTCAAATCGCCTCCCCCTCAAACCAATTTTGGGATACTTCGACGTAGTTGTGGAGTCCTCGCAAATCGGAATGAGAAAACCTGAGGAGCGGATTTACCAGCACACCCTTGACCTACTCAAGGCGGATCCCGAGGAGGCGATCTTCCTAGACGACCTGGGGATCAACCTAAAGCCAGCCCACAAGATGGGCATTCGGACCATAAAGGTTGCTGATCCCACAAGCGCCCTTGAGGCACTTTGGGAATTGCTAGGCGATCGCCCCTCGAAATAACACTCCACATAACGGGTGATCTGGCGGTCGAAGTTCAATTGAGGCCCGGGCGGCGTCGCTCTCTGTTCCACCGCCCGGAATAGGACCTATATAGTCTGGTCGACTGCCCTAGCCATAAGGTCTTCGAGTTCGAGCGCGTGCATCGCAGCGGATCCCGTCGCCGGCGACCCGGAGGGGACCCTACTGACGTGACGAAGTGCCACCTTTTCTCTCAGGATGCGATGCAACTGATGGTGCACGAAGTTCCACGGCCCCATGTTCTCGGGCTCCTCCTGGAGCCACACGACCTCTCTGACCCCTGGATACGAATTCAGTACCGCCGCCAACTGGTCGTCTGGCCACGGGTAGAGCTGCTCTATCCTGACTATCGCCGGGATCGCATTCGACCCACTCTTGGCCAATAGCTGTTCCCGTCTCGCCATCGCATCGTAGGCAACCTTACCAGAGCAGAGGATGATCCTATTTACGTCTGCCTTTGCGATTGTGGACTCTTTGGTCGTCGCCGGGTCATCGAGGACCTCGAAGAAGTAGCCATTGGTCAGGTCTTCAATCGGTGAGCGTGACTGCTTGGCTCGCAGGAGGCTCTTGGGAGTGAAGACGATAAGTGGCCTCTTTAGGACCCTCGCCACCTGAGCCCTAAGCAAATGGAAGTACTGGGCTGCACTAGTTACGTTTGCGATAGCTAGGTTGTCTGACGCCGCCAAGGTGAGGAACCTCTCAATCCTTGCCGAGGAGTGTTCCGGTCCTTGACCTTCATACCCATGGGGGAGAAGAAGTACTACCCCCGAACGCTGACCCCACTTATCGCTCGCCGCCGCCAGGAACTGGTCGATGATGATCTGAGCGCCGTTTGCAAAGTCACCGAATTGTGCCTCCCATATAACCAGCGCATCCTTTTGGACCAACGAATAGCCATATTCGAAACCGAGGGCGGCATATTCGGACAGAAGCGAATCGTAGATCATGAATCGCCCGGGCTTCTCACCCCTAAGGAACTCGCCGTCGTATTCGGCGAGCCCAGCTAGGGGTACGTAGCTCTCTCCCGTTTCGTAGTCGATCATCGCAGCATGCCGATGAGAGAAGGTACCCCTCCTCGAATCCTGCCCTGAAAAGCGTATATCCCTACCATCTAGCAGGATCTCTCCGAAGCACAACGCCTCTCCGAGCGCCCAATCGACCTCGCCCGCACTGAAGAGTTGCGCCCTCGCCTTGAGCTGGCGTTCGAGCTTCGGATGAACGACGAAGTCATCGGGACTCGAATGCAAAACGCCCGACAAGAAGTCGATCGAAGCCCGGTCCGCTCTAGTCTCGACCACCTCAAGAGCGACGTTTGGCTGTGGAGCCGGAGGCAGTATGGTCGGATTCGGTGCTGCGGCCGACCTAG
>JAKAPB010000327.1 GCA_021823045.1 Actinomycetes bacterium
GGTGCTGATCTTTTTGTCTTTGACACTTCTGCCGGCGATCCTTTCCGAGGGTCTTCGCTATGCGTTCATTGCCGAGAGGGATCTGGTAGGGGGGTAGCGGATGTCGGAGAGGGATGGGCGTACCGAAAAGCCAACCGCCAAAAAGAGGGGTGACGCAAAGAAGAAGGGGCAGATAGCAAAGTCCCAGGAGCTGTCGTTATGGGGGCTGCTGCTGCTCTCTTCCTATCTGATTCCAATGGTCTTCAAGTCCATCGCCCCCAAGATCACTTCGCTTTTTGTCTCAGTGGGTCAGATAAATGCCGATTCGCTAACTCCGCGCTATGCACTTGGTCAGCTGGGAAAGGGCTTTTCGGATTTCGCCGCGGCAATCGGGATCTTCGGCGTCTTTGCAACCATTCTCGTACTAGTCGTCAACTTTGCCCAGATAGGGTTTTCCCTCAACCTCAGTCTGCTGATTCCTAAGTTTTCAAAGCTAAAGCCCAGCAGTTACTTCAAGAAGGTATTCTCGCCAACCGGGATGATGGAGACCGGCAAATCGGTGCTGAAGATGGTGGTGATCCTCTTTGTTGCCTATCTAATCCTCGCGAGTAAGATCAAGGAACTATCTTCCGGGCAGCTTTCGATTTACGACTCGGTGACCATGGCGACCACCGGAGCGATGTCACTTTTGAGGACCGTGGCACTCTTCGGATTGATCCTCGGACTGATAGATTTCGGTCGACAAAAACGGATATTGACTAAGAGCTTGATGATGTCCAAGCAGGAGGTCAAGGACGAATCACGGCAATCAGAGGGAGACCCAACGGTAAAGGGTCGTATTCGGTCGATGCAGATAAAACTGGCCAGGCGGAGGATGATGACTTCGGTCAAGAAGGCCGACGTCGTTGTGGTAAACCCAACTCATTACGCAGTGGCAATCTCCTACGACCCAAAGAGGTCGCCAGCTCCGATTATCGTCGCAAAGGGAGCGGGGTTTGTCGCTTTAGCGATCAAAAAGGAGGCCGCTAAGTGGAGCGTGCCGGTCGTCAGGGATCCAATCCTCGCCAGGGCACTTCATCGCTCGTGCGAACTTGGCACCCAAATTCCCCCACAGTTCTTCTTGGCTGTCGCCAAGCTGTTGGCCTTCGTCTATTCACTAGGCGGCTCGGCGCGCTACTACGAGACGAGTCACTCGACCAAGAGGGACGACCTCGGAGATCTACCTGATGAAGTGCTGGTCTAGCCGCTGACGTCGCTTGAAACAGGATTCCTGGCGATAGAGGGTTGAGGCGAAGAGACCATTCAAATCAGCGAATCCAGGATACCGCGGCGAGATAGCTATCTACCATATCGGTAGCAGCAATTGGTGCTAACATTATTTTTCTAATTTATTTTTCTAATTTATTTTTCTAATTCACCATGCATCGATCACGCTAATCGACGGGGAGGAAGTGCGGAGGAGAAACTATTCAAGTTCTCACCTGGAGTTGGATGGGACAAATACAAATCTTGATTTTGCTGAAACGCCCTAATCAAGTGCGCGAGTTAAAGTACCGAAGAGACTTAATATTTCAATATTTATAGCGCCTGGTTGGAGGCGAGCACTGCGCTTCCTCGCTAAGGAGTTTTTAGCGAGAGCGGGAATTGCTGCTGGCTAACGTGAGGGGACCAGGTGGGTAAGCGGGGGATAGATACATGGATGTTGAAGGGCAGCTTGCTGGAGGCGATTCTGGGGGCCTCACAAAGCGCCTCATTGCTAACCTGAAACAGCCACCTATTTCAGATCGACGGTTCTGGATGGCCCAACTTATGGTGGTCGGGGTCTTTCTTGTCCACCTCGTGTTCGATTTCGCTCAGGACCATTCCGTCATTTCGGTACCAGGATTTGTCTGGATCCTGCTGCTGTTTGTCCCGGTAACTTATGCGGGGACGGTTTTTGGCCTGGTGGGGTCGTTCTGCACAGCGATTGTCGGCATTGCGGTTCTACTCCCACCGGAACTGTTACTCCCTCATTCGACCCTTGAGTTGTGGGGGGCGTGGAGCATCTTTGTAACGGTGCTGGCGACATCGGTCCTCCTCGGCTACCGTTTCGAACAGGAGCATAGCCTTTCCCTAGAGCTTCTCGAAGCTGAGAAGGAGCGAGTCATCGACTACTTCGAAGGCCATCCCCTCTCCTGGCAGCACCTTTTCGAGGAACTACCTTACGGAATAGCTCTTGTAGACTCGGTCGGCTCTATCCGATACGTAAATCGGCGTCTAGAGAGTCTTTCCGGATACCCTCACGAAGCTCTGGTCGATCAGACCGTCGAAGTTTTGGTACCGCCAGAAGCCCGGGCGGTACACGTGGGACAGCGGAAGCACTTCATGGCCGCCTCGATGGTTAGACAACACGGGTTGAATTTGAACCTCGCGCTTGTGTGTTACGATAGTAGCGTTCTTCCGGTCGACATCGGACTCGCACCTTTCCCCTTTGGAGAGGAACTCTGGACCATTGCGATGATCCGTGACGATACCCCGAGGGCCGCAGCGGAGGAGGCCCGAAGCGTGGCGGAGCAGTATGCCACGCAGGTCGAGTCTATGGCGGGCCAGGAGCTGGCCAAGAGTGAACGACGTTTTCGGTTGGCTTTTGAAAACAATACCGCTGGCATGGCGATATCCGATCTGGACGGAAGGCTCCTCGACGTTAATCGGTCATTTTCTGAGATGTTGGGCTACTCCAAAGAGGAGCTGCTCAAGCTGAGCATCGCGGATATCACTCTCCCGGAAGACCTGTCGTTGACCAAGGAGATGAATCGTCGGCTTATATCGTCCGAGGTCGATCGGGTGGAGTATTCGAAGCGCTATCTGCACAAAGATGGTCAGGTGATCTACGGGGTCATCTTGACGGGAATCATCAAGAGTGACGAGTACTCCTCGTCGTACCTCGTCGCTTCGATACGAGACGTCACCGAGCAGAGAAGTCTTACTGCGCAGCTTTCTCATCAACAACTGCACGACCCACTGACCGGCTTGCCGAACAGGGTACTGCTGAGGGACCGGCTCGTTAGGGCATATCACGGGGCTCTTCGAGATGGCGGTGGAGGTCTGTTGCTCCTCCTGGACCTCGATGACTTCAAAGGAATCAACGATACCCTGGGACACCAGGTTGGGGATCAACTCCTAGTGGCAGTTGCGATGCGCATCAGTGCTATCGTCCGCCCTACCGACACTCTTTACCGTTTCGGTGGTGATGAGTTCGTTTACGTCGCAGAGGGTTGTGATTGCGAGACTGAGGCTGACGAGCTAGCCCAGCGGCTCTTGGACGTCTTCGTCGAGCCATTTGCGATTGTCGGGACAATGGTAGAACAGCGAGCGAGCATCGGGGTTGTTTCCTTCGAGAGTGCCAGTGGAGAAGACTTTGATACCAGGATACTTCAGGGTGCTGATACAGCAATGTATGAAGCAAAGCGGCAGGGCAAAGCGAGGTACGTAAAATTCGTTCCCGAAATGAGGGAGAGAACTTCGAGCCGATTCAGTCTTGTCCAGGAACTCGGGCATGCTCTAGTTTCAGGTGGAATTTCTATGCATTATCAACCGATCGTAGATCTGGCCACCGGTCAATTAGTGGGATTCGAAGCCCTTATGCGCTGGCAACACGCAGAGCGCGGTTGGGTTTCGCCAGACGTCTTTATCCCACTCGCAGAGGAGAGTGACCTCATCTTGAAGCTCGGGGCGTTTGCG
>JAKAPB010000328.1 GCA_021823045.1 Actinomycetes bacterium
TCATCCCCTCAAGGTGGATACCGAGGCGATCAGGCACCCCGACGTAGGTCTTGACCTAGTCGCATTGATGAGGGGAGCTGGCCTCGAAGTAGTCGACACTTGGGCGGAGGCGCCGTGCGGGTTTGGGGAATCTGACGTAGTTAGTTACTTGGAGCAGATGACCGAGGCGGAAGTGGACGATGGTGACACCGTCCTTTTACCTCCGCTGCTCTGTGCGGTTGCAAAAAAGGCTGGCTAAAGTTAGCTCGTCGCCACCACAATGAGCGAATATCTGTCGGGCGTATCCAACTGATTTTGAAATGACTTTTCTTCTCGCCTTCGGTTTTAGCCGATCTGCCACCAGGAATCGCACTTAGGGAACGGCTTTGATAATGTTATTGGCTATGCCAATGCAAGACATGCCTATACCAGATATGCCAATTCCAGATATGCCAATTCCAGATATGCAAAGGGCCGCCAGCGTACTTGAGGTCGCCAAGACTGCGGTCGAAGTCGCGATAGCTCACCTTGCCGGCTTCGAAGATCTAGACCAACACCAGGTGGTAGCCTACGACCTCTCTCACGCTGCAGCGGGGATAGAGGCGGGGAGATCCCTGATTGACTATGGAGCAAAAGGCGAAGTTGAAGCCGCAATCGCATGCGCCTTTACGGCGGACGCAATACACGACTTTGCCACCAGGATCCTAGGCAGGGAGGCCGAGTTTGGGCTTACCCCAGGGGCACTATCTGGGACGTATGAGTTTTTAAGAGACTTCCGTGATCCAAAGTTCTTGGCTTCTCTGGCGGAGACGCCCGGTCCAAGGCACCTCGATCCCGAGTTCGAGATGGTGCAGGACTCCTTCCGGCGTTTCGCCAATGAGAAGATTGCGCCCGTCGCCGACGAGATTCACAGGACAAATGGTGACGTCCCCGAAGATATCATCTCTGGCCTCGCCGAAATGGGGGCGTTTGGGCTATCGATTCCCGAAACATATGGAGGGTTCGCTTCTGAAGCCGGCAATGACTATACAGCGATGGTGGTAGCGACCGAAGAACTCTCGCGCGGGTCCCTTGGAATAGGTGGTTCTTTGATCACCCGGCCGGAGATCCTCGCACGCGCCTTGGTGAAGGGGGGAACTGAGGAGCAGAAGCACCACTGGCTCCCCAAGCTTGCCATGGGTGAGATCATGAACGCAGTTGCGGTTACAGAACCTGACTACGGTTCAGATGTCGCCGGCCTAACCACCACCGCTACCCGCAGTGGCGATGGATGGTTGATCAACGGAGTTAAGACCTGGTGCACCTTTGCGGGCCGGGCGGACGTGCTAATGCTGCTGGTGAGGACTGACCCAGACCGCACAAAGTCGCATCGTGGCCTTTCGCTCTTCATAGTCGAAAAAGAGAGGGGTTCTGGGCACGGATTCGTGCTCACCCAGGCGCCTTCCAAGGACAACCCAACCGGCGGAAGAATTGAAGCTCGCCCAATCGACACCATCGGCTACCGAGGAATGCATTCATTCGAAGTCGCTATCGAATCTTTCTACGTTCCAAACGAGAACCTCATCGGCGGAGAAGCCGGTTTGGGTAAGGGCTTCTACTTTCAGATGGGTGGCTTTGAAAACGGAAGGATCCAGACCGCAGCGCGTGCCGTTGGGGTCATGCAGGCCGCCTACGAGGCTGCCCTCGAGTACGCAAAGGGCCGAAAAGTCTTCTCACACTCGATCATCGACTACCAGCTCACGAGGGCCAAACTGGGCAAAATGGCGGCGATAGTCCAGGCATCTAGGCAGTTTTCCTACCACGTCGCCAACCTCATGGCAAAAGGTCAGGGCTCAGTCGAAGCCTCTATGGCCAAGGCTTATGTCTGCCGGGCGGCCGAGTGGGTAACTCGGGAAGCCATGCAGATCCACGGAGGCATGGGTTACGCCGAGGAGTTCCCGGTGAGTAGGTACTTTGTCGACGCTAGGGTGCTTTCTATATTCGAGGGAGCAGATGAGACACTCGCCCTCAAGGTAATTGCGAGAAAGCTCGTCGATTCGCAGCGCTCTTAGTGGTAAGCCTAAAGGGCTAACGGGCGAAAATCGCCCAGTAGAACGACTATCTGGGCAAGCTTTTGTCTGCATCGGCTCATATAAATACCGTATAATCGGGCAGTAGCCGGAAATCAGAATGACCAGGTCATATAGAACGAGAGAGGTTTAAGGTCTGATGATAAACACCGTCTCTAAAAAAGCGGACCTAAGAACCCCCTTCAAAATAGCCCTCGACTCCCCCGGGACCAGAAATAAGGAGGGCTCTTGAGGACACTGAGGAGGCTACTTAGCACCATATTGGTATCAATTGGCCTGACATTCGCGTCCCTGGCCATTTTCGTACACCTAACCCAGATCAGCATCTTGCAAACCGGCCGCCTCCAGAGCCAGTCCTCGACACTTTTACAGAACCAGGCCGTTCAGTCGGCAATCGCCGACTCGATAACCGCTTCACTCAATGAGATACTTCCCCAGGGCTACTACGTCCCAACTGCGTCTCTCGATCAAGCGGTGGCGAGCTTCTCTAAGAATCCAACGGTAATCCAACAGTTCGCTTCCGCTATGGGCCAGGCCCAGGCCAGGCTGCTTGGACAGTCCAACAAGCCGATAGTCATTGGAGGTCCGCAGGTCGCGTCGATAGTCGCCACCGCAATAGCTCCATACTCCCAGGAGGCCGCTTCCGCTATCGCAAATAATGGCCTCACCCTGACAATTCCAGGGGCAAAGTTGCCCAACATATCGTGGTATGCGAAACACGCATCGACAATCCTCGCTATTACCATAGACATAGCCATACTCTTTATTGCGATCGCACTGGTAATAAGCCCGTCCCGGAAAAAGGTGATAAAGCACGTCAGCTTCTGGCTAATCGGGATGTCCTTCATCGGAGGCTTCATCTTCTGGGTAGCCCCGACATACATACTTCCCGCACTGGATACGAGTTGGTCCAACTTCGCCGCCGCTCTCTTGAAAGTTGGCGGTGCCC
This sequence comes from Actinomycetes bacterium, assembly GCA_021823045.1. Next base: position 2,998 of record JAKAPB010000328.1, read on the forward strand.
AAATGGTAAGGTTCTTTGCGCTGCTCTTCGGTTCCGGGGTAGCGGGATACATAGTCTCAAAGCTCCTCCCTTCTCTTTAGCCTCTTTAGCCTCTCTAGCCTTGAACCTTCCTCCAAGGCCCACATTCATGACCTTTGCAAGTACACTGGCTATCGAAAAGTGATCGGTCACACTGGGTTGAGCTAAAAGCAGCGCTCTAAACGATAGGTCAAGCGATATCAATCGCAAGATTCTCGATCATCGACCAAAAATGCCCATCCGTCGACCCACGGCGCCACGGCGGTCCCACCCGACAGCAAAATCTTGAAACACGGTAGCAAAGCGGTGGTCGACCGGGGTAAAGGGCTCAAGTGCTTGGGAGGTGGAGTCGAGGCCATACCGGCGCGCGACTTTTTGTTGATCTGTTGGTGCTGCCTATCAAGTGCTGCCGACGATAAGCCGACGATAAGCTTAACGCAGAGTAAACAAAGGGTTACGTATACACTAACGTACGGTAAACAAACCCGAAGGAATATCCGATGCCCGAACTGCTTATCGTTGTTGCAGCGCTCTTCGCCGTGACCGCTGGGGCCAACGATGGTAGCTCAATTTTGGCGGCCGGACTGCGAGTCCCTGGGCTGCGCCCCATAGCGAGCATCTCAATTCTATTGGGAGCAATCGTCGTCGGGCCACTCTTCCTTTTCGG
>JAKAPB010000329.1 GCA_021823045.1 Actinomycetes bacterium
CCCATGGCGGCCAGAGAGAGCACGAAAAGAGCCAATACCTTGTAGTCCAGCCAACCCCAATCCGGTCCTTCGATAATCCCAGTTACCAAGGAGACGAGGATAACTACTGTAAGAAGTGAGCCCCTCCAGTCGAACCTTTCTGCCTTTTTATGTGGACTTTTCGGCAACCAGAACCACGAGATGACCAATGCCGCAACCGCCACAACGGCGCTAGCGAGGAAGATGGAGCCCCACCAAAAGTACCTCAAGAGCACGCCACCCGCCAGTGGTCCCAGTGCAACGCCGATTCCAGCGCTTGCAGTCCAGCCAGCGATCGCACCTTCCCTCGACTTGGGGGTGTGGAAGACATCTACGAGCATTGACAAAGACGCTGGAACTGAAATTGCGGCACCTACGCCCATTAGTACCCTGCCGAGGATCACGACTGTGCTACTGCTCGCCAAGAGCGCTACGACCGAGCCCAAAATGAAGCTAGTCAAACCACTCTGGAGAACGATTCTACGTCCATGGCGGTCAGCCAGATATCCGCCTACGACAATCAGACCCGCGAACGCTGTAGTGTAAGAGTCGGTAATCCACTGCAAAGAGGTAGTGGACGCGCCAAGGGAGCGTTGCAGTGTAGGCAAGGCCACGTTAACTATCGTGTTATCCAGTGAAACAAGGAAAAAAGTCAAACAAAGGACTATTAGCGCCCTTGATGTTCTGGAGCTAGTTTTAACGTTTAAATCCTGACTCAATCTAGTTTCCCCCGAGTATTGCTGCACAATTCGGCATAAATTATCCAAATAAAAAGCCGCATCGGCGATTATAAGTCAATGGTGAGCGTTTTACAATGGGTTTTCATTCGGCGATTCCGTGCTAATTAGAAATAAAGGCAGTCGCACATCGCTATCGTATTGCGAGGTATCCTTCGTCGAGATGGGCGCGTGACGTTTGAAGCAGCTTGCTTTGGACACCGACGTTGCCGTGGGTTCAGCCCTAGAAGAAGTCGTAGCCATCTGCTGGTAGCGGGGAGGTTGACGTTCCCGACCACGACATGGTATGGCGGGCCATTGGTGGGGCTAGTGGACTGCGCCGTAAAACGGCGTTTCAATTAAGGCCGCACGATTGGGTTGTTTTTCTATCGGGTCGCCCGGCTACTATTGACCGACAAAGTTAACTGTTGTGACCTTGCTTGCCTTCTGCCCACTAGCCATCAGTTCCCCGCAGTCTGCCCCGACAAGTTGGGGTTGTGTGGAGCGGCTTAGGTTGATGCTATCTGGTGGGTCGACAACCGCAAGTTCGCATATGCCGGGTTGGGAGACCGAAGAGTACTGGCCCGCCGGAAGGGTGTAGCTGTAAGGATTTCCGCGCTGTGTCTGTTGGTTTATTGAGCCGGTCGCGGTTGCTGGCCGAAGGGTGTAGACAAATTTAAGGCTAAAGAGGTCGAGCACTGCACCGTTTGCGAGTGGGAAGGTGACTGCGTCACTCGGGGTAATGGGGGCAATTGACAAGGCCGGAGAAATTGACGCCGACTTATAAAAGGTGTAGCCCTGGTAGAAGTCAAAGACCGACCAGCAGCCAGTCGTGGAGAAGTCACTCTTTGCCAAACCTCCTGTTATTCGGCCACTAGTACCGTAGGTTTGGAGTGCTTGAGCGAAAGTGGCTTGGATTTGAGCTAGTGGGAGTACGAGTTTCGTCTTTGGGTTCAAAGGTGCCGAATACCCGTCTTTGAGAGTTGCAAATTTGGGCGAGGTTGCACCATTCACGAATGGTTCGAGTGCGACCTTCCAGTTCGAATTTGCCGAAGACTTGACGAATTCGAAGAGAGTGGCCGAATCTGAGTTAGGACAAGCGGCGGCCGGGCTAGCAGAGTTGGCAGGCGAAGTCAACGAAACCATGGCTAGAAAGTGCGCGGGATAGTGGGAGGAGTAAGGGATTGAATCCCCTTTTAGCGAGTAGTAAAAGGGAATGTACTTGGCGCCAGTTACGCTCTTTGACCCGGCGAGTTTCTGCATTTTGAAAAAAGCGTCGTCCAAAGCTAATGCGGTACCAGTTTCGATTTGACCCTGCCCAGGAATCGAAAGGGTCTGATTGTTTAGGTTATTTTTTTCATTTGCCGACTTCAAGATCTGGGGAATCTCCGACGGAGTCACTATGGGAGTCGACTTGTTGCCCCCTTGAGTTTGTGTTGGCGTTTGTGCACTGGTCGATGACGTCGTACAAGCTGCGAGTACAAGGGCAAACAGAGAAATGCCAAAATAGCTTGTTGCCTTTTTTGGCGACTCAGGCAGGTCTGCGTTCTTTCCCATTATGAATAAAGACCTGTTCATTTGCGATCTTCCATCTGTTTGATCCGGACTAGATGATCAGCACTCTACTGACCAAAAGATTTGACACTGACTCAAAGATTTGACCTCGCGCAAAGCTAAAAACCCCAACTGGTTAGTCCCAAGCCATTCTCGGCTACCCTACCTTGAAATACCTAGTTCAGTCCGGATCTCGGAACTTGCCCTTTTGATCAGGTAGCCAAGCCCTCCTGGCACACCCCACTCCTCTTTATCTTAGATATAAAGCCGATTTAAGTCGCCGAAAGTGACTCACGACCGTTTCAGATCGTCGTGGATTATTGAATAGCGCGCCAAAATATGTATCTTTTTCGAGCCAGATTGCGTCTATCTACCGTAGAAGAGGCGACTCGAAGGGAGATCGGTGATGAAGAAGACAGTTGGGAGCACCGACAGGGTAGTACGGATTGTGCTTACCATTTTGGCGGTTGTGCTCGCTTTCGAAGCGGGAGTATCCACTGCTTGGGGCATAGTGGCACTAGTTGTGGCGGCGATACTTTTAGTGACGGCAATTTCGGGATACTGCCCCATTTATTCGCTCTTTAGGATTGACACTCTTTCGAGCGGCAAACGCTCTGGGTCATCCCATAGAGTGGCGCACTAAGTCGAACCTGTCGACGGGCTATTTGAGGGTGTCTGTGAGATTCGGTGTATGGACGTCGATATCGATTTAGGCATGTCAAAGTCGTTTGAGCCGCATCCGTAGCGCATAACGGTCGGGCAGAATGTATGTCGAGTTATGGAGTTCGGTGCCAGTAAGCGGATCTGGCGATTTTGGTCAGTTTTTGCTTTGCCCGTTTCTGGTCACTGGTTCGCTTCGGGGCAATAGACCCCATTTAGCTGCCCGATCCCATTGAGCAGTGATGGTTAGCGCACTTGCGCTCGATGCTCCAGTGGCCAGTTGTGGGCGATTGCGGAAACGCAGAGCTTGGCTATCTCGATAAACGGTAATATTTGCCTTCCCTTGGGCGGAGGCGTTGGACGTCTCATTTTAGTTGGTCGGTATAGCGTTGGAATTGATGAGCGAGATCGGATCATACAGGTTGCAGGAGCCCGACCCTACGATAAATTCCTTAGTAGAAGAGATCCCCGCTCTCTACAGGTATGCATTGACACTGACAGGAGATAGCGAAAAAGCGGAGTGGTTAGTCGGGGATACGATCTCGAAAGCATGGGAAAAAATAGCTACCTTTAGGGGAGAGTCCTCCGTAAAGACCTGGCTCCACAGGATCCTTCATAACTTGGCTGCGGATAGTTTTCGCCGGGGCAGTAATGAAGTGTCGGTCGAGGAGATAGAGGAGCAGTGGATGGATGACGACTACTCGG
>JAKAPB010000330.1 GCA_021823045.1 Actinomycetes bacterium
TTTCCCCGTGGCTGACCACCGCCGACCAGAACTTCTTGAACAACTCGGCTGGACAACTCGACGGGGTTCTCTCCGGGGCCGCAGCCCAAGCCGGGGTCAACTTCGTCGGCCCCAGTGCAGCCTTCGCCGGACATGGCGTGTGTGGATCGGGAGGGGCTTAGATCAAGTGACCATGTCGCTCCATGGTTTCATTGCGGGTCCTGACAACAAGATGGATTGGATACTCCCTTTCGCTGGACCCAACCCCGTAGTTGACGAGATCATCGCTTCGACTGGAGCCGTGCTGGTGGGACGAAACAGTTACGACGTTGGCCACCAATAAAGCCAGCCCATTGAGACCCGCGAAGTCCACGGTGGCGCATGGACGGGTCCCCAGCTCGTCCTCACCCACCATCCGCCTAAAGACGATTCGACAAGCAGGTTTCTCTCCGGTGACATCAAGAGTGCAATCGGCATCGTCCGAATAGCGGCTGGTGAGAGGAATGTCCTCTTCATCGGAGCTGATGTTGCTGGCCAGGCACTACTGGCCGGACTGGTGGACGAGATCATCGTTCACCTTGCGCCACTGCGTCTTGGGTCCGGCACCCGATTCTTTGACTACCCGGTTGCTAAATCCATCCTGTTGGAGCCTGACGAGCCTTCCGCAGCCGGAATGGTCGCGAACCTCCGCTACCACGTTGTGATGAAAGGGTGATTGGAAGATTCACTAACTCGACTTCGTACTCCGACCTTCCGATTCGTTTCTATCTCTTAGGTGCGGTTGGCGACGCTTTCACATGTGTTTTCACGTTATATGGATCACTGCGACCATGTGCCGCTTTCTGCCCAACAATTGACCCAACGGCTTCGCCCTTTGCAGCCGTCGAGTAAGCGCAGGCCAAGTGTTGCCTCAAATCATGTTACTCCAAAACTGAGGCCTAGTGCCGCCCCGCCAAAAGGATGGTTCTGCCGTCACCTTTGGGTATACCCCATACGGACGGCGTGACAGAGGTCGCTCGACCCCGCCCTTACAGACGGGGTTTGCACTCCCGTTTAATCAAAAACAATGCGGCTTCACCGACAGTCGGCAGTCTCGATGAAGCTGTCCCACCACCGGGGGTAAGACCGATAGTATGCAGTCTCGATGCCACTGTTTTGTCAACGGAGTTAGGCATGTTGAGCAGACCATTGGATCCACGATCTCCGGCGAAGCATGTGGTGCTGGATGTGCAGGGAACGACGCTGATTGCGCCCAAGTCGCCGATAACGTTAAACCCCACGCCCGGAGGTAATTTCACAACGTGCCAGGACGCTCCAGCATCTGACGGTCACTTTCTATCAGGTGGGTAACTGCAGCTCCGTCAAAGTGCCGCGGGTGCGAAGAGGAGAAAGTGATGTATAATTACATCAGGCAAAGGACTCAGATATCGCTGACATTAGAAGAGCGCAAGGTGCTTGACGCCGAGTCTGCACGTTCGGGCAAGTCACTTTCTGCCCTCATCAGAGATGCGGTGGAGAGAGTGTATGGCTCGTCGCACTCTAGCGCTGACGACCTCGATATCATGCGTCAGACCTTTGGCGCATGGTCTGATCGCAGTGAGGACGGGGCCACCATGGTCGAACGACTCCGTAGCGGATCTCGCCTCACGGTGGCCGAGTAATGGCTGTTCTGGTCGACACCTCTGTCATCATTGATTTCCTTCGAGGACATCATGGTGCCGAGGAGGTTCTCGAAGAAGCGAGACTGACTGCGCCGCTACATGCGAGCGAGATGACGCGGCTCGAAGTTCTTGCAGATATGAGAGCGAACGAAGAGGGAGGGACTCGACTGCTCCTTTCTCTGTTTCAGTGGCACCCGGTCGACACGATGATCGCTGAACTTGCCGGCGAATTAGGGCGGCGGTGGGTTCCGAGTGATCGTTCGATTGACGGTGCGGACCTAGCGATTGCTGCTACTGCCATGGCTCTCGGGTGTCCGCTTCTAACTTGCAATGTCAAGCACTTTCCGATGTTCGCAGATTTGAAGAAGCCCTATTGATCTCCTAATCATCGACGATTTATCACTAGCTCCTATCCCATCTAGAGGCTCACGAGAATTGCTCGATCTTTTAGATGCGAGGATTGAGCAAAGCTCTACGATAATCGGTACTCAAATGCCGCTGGAAAGCGGATTACGGTGTGTAAACATCTGACCGACGGTCAAAAGGCATACCAGGACCACAGAATACTTAAGGAGTCGCCGAAATGAGTATTCCGAAACCCTGGATCCTCGCCCAGTCGCCTCAAGACTACCGACAAGACCGTCGGGAGGGCCACGAAAGCTACAGCCTCAAAAATCAGGAGCTTCACTAGGAAAGAAGTGGAACCTGAAGCTCCGAATCCCAATCGATCGCTTTTCTCATACACGTCGATAGCACCCAGCGCTCCAATAAGGAACACTGGCGGTAACCGTCAGGCCAGCTGACGTATTTCTTGAAATTATCTTTGCTGTCCACTATGCCGTGGTCAACCCCCGATCTCGCTACTCTGCACTCCACATTATCAGCGTGTCTCCTGCTGGTGAGCAGTTGCGGATGTTGCCGGAAATCCATCCAGGTCGGTTAGCTACTAGGAACGCCTCGACACGGGATCCAGCGCTGCGCTAGGTTGTGACGCCAAATGAACACACAATGCGCAGCTCGGAGGCCTCTGCGGCGTTTGGGTTACAGCAATTTTAGGAAGTTCGAAATTCGGTACATGACGCTGGTTGCAACACTCAGGAGGTTGGCTAGCTACGGCATACATAGTGCGGAAGCTTCAGAGTCCTAGCCCCACCCGAATCCTTCAATCATAATGATACCGGGCTTGCAAGATAACTATATCGTCACCGTCTACCAGGTAGACAAGCCGATGTTCTTCATTAATGCGTCGTGACCACGCACCTTTGAAAGTGAAGCGTAACGGTTCGGGTTTTCCGATACCGCTATGTGGATCACGAAGAGTGTCTTCTATGAGCTTGTTGATGCGCCGAAGTGTCGCTCTGTCAGTTTCGACCCAATAGGTGTAGTCTCCCCATCCATTTGGGGTAAATACAAGCCTCACTCTGCTAGGGAGTACTCTTGACGCTCGCCAGCCACAGCTTGGCTCAAACTCTCAAGGAGATGCTTTGCATTCGCAGGGGACCGCAGAAGGTAGGCGGTCTCCTTCAGCGCTTCGTAATCTGAAAGTGAAATTAGTACGGCATTCCCACGCCGTGACGTAATCTCAACAGGGGTGCTGTCATTATTGACCTGTTCAATGAGTGGGAACAGGTTCTTCCGAGCTTCGCTTGCCGTGATCGCCATTTATTCTCCTAGTGGTACTAGATATTGTACCACACGGCTCAGAACATCGGCTCACAAATTAACCCTCAAGAAATTCCGATGCCATTTAGAATGCGATATTCCCTGCGCAGATCGACTGACGTATTGGTAGGGCTTAATGTCTACCTCACACCATTTCAACACCTTCCCCTATTTGCCAGAGTATCGTGCTTCAGTCCGCGCGACTCGAACCACCAGTTGATGGGTTAGTAACTGCTGCATGATAGTTGCAGATACGTGCTATAATATACTGTAGATGGGTACATTACTCGGCATAGGAGAGACAGCAGCGGCGCTTGGAGTGTCCAAGCAGACCTTGCGTAAGTGGGA
>JAKAPB010000331.1 GCA_021823045.1 Actinomycetes bacterium
GGGATAGGTAACTTCCCTTGATGGAACCAGCGATAGGCAGTGATACGAGCTATTCCTTGAGATTCGGCCTACTCTGCAAGGTTCATAAGGATATTACAGTACCCAATTGTGCGTTATGGGTAGTGAATTTGTCAACAGTTGGCAACCTCCCATGTTCCTTCTCCCCGCCCTTACGGACGGGGAGGATGTCACCTTGCTTATTCCGACTTCTGGATTCGGTGCTATGGACCACAGCGGTCGGCTTAGGAAAGTTTCCTCGTGACCATTAGATACTCGTTAAGCGGTACCAACCAATGGCATGAATGGACCAAAGAATCCAGTGGGGAGGGTGAAGTGTGCACCCCTGTTGCAGGGTCGCATTATAGGGAGGGTAAGTAAAACAGGGACCGACTGGTCGGTCCCTGTTTTACTCGAAGTCCTAACAATGGTGTAAACCAAGGATTCGATTCAGCCTACTAGGCCTTTACTAGCTCTACTTCTATCTCGAGTTTTACCTCGTCGGCGACTACGAAGCCGCCAGTTTCTAATGCGGGGTTCCACTCAAGTCCGAAAGCCTTCCTTGAGACCTTGGTAGATGCGGTGAATCCGGCACGGACGCCGCCGTAGGCGTCGGGTCCCGCTGAGTCAAACTCAAGGTCGAAGCTTACCGTGTTGGTGATTCCGCGAATTGTGAGCGCACCGGTTAGTTCGTAGTCGGAACCCTTTGGAGCAATGCTCTGGGACACAAAGGTCAGAGTTGGATGGTTTTCGACGTCTAGGAAGTCAGCCGAGCGGACGTGGTTGTCTCGGTCAGTTTGACGAGTGGTGATCGATGCAGACTGGATCGTTACCGAAACTGTCGATTGGGTCAGGTCTTCCGCTACTTCCACATCGCCGGAGAACTCTGTGAAGAATCCACGGACCTTGGAGACCATCATGTGCCTTGCTGAGAAGCCTATCTGGGAGTGGGTTGGGTCGATTGTCCACTTGCCGGTCTGAAGACCGAGTTCCGTCGCCGTCTTTGCTGGCATTGTTTCCTCTTTCTTTGATCTTGTTCTGTTTAACTACGACTCTAGCGTCCAGTAGGTAAAACTAGTTGCATTTTCAATTATTCCTGTAAATGTAAATTTCTTTAGGGGGAACCCCCAAAAAAAAGACCGAAACTGGTGTTTACTGCTGAGCAGGTTGATTTCCGTTTGGCCGATCGGAAGGGTTTCGACGGCCATATCGGGCCGACACCGGCTGGGCAAGACATCAGGCGGGCCTTCCATATTTCGGTTGGAATTCAGTCCCACGGTTAACTAACGCTGGAGCGGCAAAAGCCTAAGGAGTAGTTGTGCTAGAGGTCGATGAAGTAGTGGTCGCTCCAGGAGCGGTGGTAGTTGTCGTTCCATTGGGGTTGGTGGTCGTGGTAGAGCCTGGGATCGTGGTCGTGGTAACGCAGGGGTTGCTTGCCGAGACACCTTGAGTCGTCGAAGTGGAGTTGAGTGTCGGGTTTGTTGTCGAGGTCGTAGAGCAGTTGTTTTTAGGCACCGTGGTAGTGGTGGTCGTCGTAGATGTAGTTGTAGTAGTCGTAGTTGTAGTAGTTATGACCGGGGTCATTGGGGGTATAGGCGGGTAGCGATAGACCTGGTAGGCGTTTGCGACACTTGGATACTTTGGCCCAGCAGGACCATTGCCAAAGGCTGTAAGGACGTTCTCAGTCATTTTCACTACAGGGGCTATCGGGCATCCACCGAGTGGTGGTGGACAGACCCAGGTGGTAAGGGAGGCGACCCAGAGATTGGTTCCGGTGGCGAATACCCCAGCACCGGATGAAGCGACATAGTAGGACATATCTGAAAAATACGGCACATTTCGACAGAGCACCGGTGAGTTTGCAAAAATCTGGAGGTTCTTAGGCGTGGGGTAGTTCGGATTATACGAGTCGAATTCGCTCCCTACGAGCTGAGGTATTCTAGAGCCAAACGTCAGCCCAGTACCGGAGAAGATCCAAGCAGACGGGTCAGTGATGACCATCGGATAGTGGACGGGGTTGCAGCTATATTGGATGCCGATTAATGACGATTCGGGATCGGGGACTGGAGGAGATGGCCAATTGGTCGTGACGTACTTCTGGTTTATCGAGTTGTAGGGATCTAGAGCGGCACTTCGGTAGTTGACCTCAATTCGGTAACTTCCCAATTGGGAAGAGTCGAAGCGAATCCTCCTGAATATAGCGTTTGCTCCAAGGAACATGAGATTGGTTCCATGGTCTCGAGCTTGTGTTACCACGCTTCGCATCTGCGGCGACCAATACTCGTCGTGACCGAGAGAGATGATAACGGAGTGCGCCTTTACGACGTTTGGATACCGTTGTAGGTCCACGCTGGTCACGTAGCTTACATTGAGACCCAGTTTCTCCATGAGCGAGACCATTGGAAACTCATTCCCCAGGAAATCCGCTGCACCCTGCCCGAACTGATAGGAGTAGGGTCGATCGAAGGAGACCTTGGTCGATCGGTCCGAGTAACCGATTGGTCCGTGATAGAGGTCGTACCCTCCGTAGGTGTTGTAGGCCTGCCAAGTTGTCACTGCGTTGATCACCAGGTAAGCGGAGTTGGAATTTGGCTGGCGGATAGTTATCGGGACATAGCTCTCCTGGTGATTCGTGCCATGGAGCAATAGGAGGTAGTCTCCTGGGAACCAAGAGGAATTCGTAGCGATCTTTATCGACGGCTTCCAGTAGCACTCAATGGTGTTGGTAGCCCTGATCAAAGGGCACTTTGGTTGAGAGACCCCAGTAATTGGTTTGGACTGCCAGATCTGCCGAGCGAGGTTGCCCTGGTACCAACCCATGCGAAACGCCGTTACGGTAAAGGTGGGTTCGATAGTTGACACGTACAAGTTGAAGCTCTGGCCGGGTAGGACACTTACATTTGAGGTGTAACCCTGGATCGAATCCTTGATCTGGTATCCCGATATGCGCCAGGCAGAGGTGCCAGGCTTAGCGTTCTCGGCCTGGATCGCCGCCGAGAATTGGGGTCCTGGTGAGGTCGGCTGTGCAAGTGTGGTAGTAGTGGAATTCGAGCCGCTTCGTGGCCGACTGGTGGAGGTCGTAACCGATAGAACCTGGGCCGACCGATTCGAGCTAAGGGTGTAGTAGCCCACCCCCATCGCAAGGATGAGCAGTACTGCTCCCATTCCAAAGGCAATCTGCCAAGGAGTTGGTCTGAATTTGCGATCCTCCTGGTGTTTCTTGTGGGCTCTCTTTCTGCTCAATTTGGATACCAGCACTTATTCAGCAGGGTCTCAACAGCTGGCTGGGTGTGTAGTGGAGATAGCACACATACCCGGCATTGATCTAAACTTTCCATCTGATGATCATGTTTCGGAAGCGGAGTCGGGACGAAGGGCGCAATCGATGATTGCGAGGCCAGCGGGGTGGTGTTGAAATTGCCTAAAGTGTCCAGGGTCTGGCAGTCGAAGCTATCATCGATAGAGCCTGCCTCTAATAGGTTATGACGTGTTCTTTGTGCGCCAAAGTCACGAGCCACCGCTTCGGAAAAATAGGGCTTTTGGGTAGGGTTTCTCGTCGAATCCATCGTGACAGCGGGTAGGTCGATGATTTCTTGACATCGGCCAGAGGAATGTGGATCTAACCTTCGGTTCGCAAGGGTCTGCCCGCTT
>JAKAPB010000332.1 GCA_021823045.1 Actinomycetes bacterium
TCTCAGCCAGATCTCAATTCGTCGGCGGTTAACGCCCTCGCGTCCAAAGAGGACACTGGCACCACACCATCAATAACTCTGACCTTGCACTTCTTGCAAGTACCATGGCCACCACAGGTCGAATCGATAGCTATGCCGTTCCAGCTCGCTGCATCAAAAAGCATTACTCCTGAAGGAACCCTGATCTGCCTTCCCGCCGGCTCAAAGTGAACGTCGACCCTCTCGAGTACACCTTGACCTGCGACTTGGACAGAAGTATCCGCCGTCTCAGAGATCGCTGCTTCGCCCATTAGGAAGCAGAACCCTCCGCCGCCTGAAGGGCCCGGTGACCAGCTATCCACTCCGCTCCCCATGGGTCGCGATTCAAAAGGAGGTCTGCCGCTTTAATCGCCCTATTTAACTGGACCGATCGCGCATCCATAATCGCGCTGGTCAAGCCAGCTGACATCGCCATAGTCAAAAACGCCGCCCCTAAGGTGTGACGATCCGGCATCCCAAAGGAGACGTTTGAAGCTCCCAGAGACATATTTAAGCCGAGCTCTTCATGGACGAGATGAATCGTCTCTAGGGTCCTGACCACCAAAGAAGTGTCAGCCCCGATTGGCATCGCCAAGGGGTCGATGAGAATATCCTCGGCTGGAATATGATACTTCTCCGTCGCTACGTGAAGAATCTTTTTAGCCAGCTCCAACCTACGCTTTGGGTCCTCTGGAATCTCAGTCTCGTCGTTGGGAAGTGCGATAACCGCCGCCCCGTAACGTTTCACTAGAGGCAAGATGATATCGAGCCTCTCGTCCTCTGCGGTAACCGAATTTACCAACGCCTTACCTTGGTAGGCCTTCAACCCGGCCTCAAGGGCGTCTATCACTGAAGAATCGATGCACAGCGGCAGATCCGTCATGCCTTGGACCAGCTTCACCGCTCGAGTCATCAAGCCGACTTCGTCGGCCAATGGAGCACCCATGTTGATGTCTAGCATCGTCGCTCCGCCAGCGATCTGCTGTTGCACATCGATCTCTACGGTAGAAAGATCGCCTTCACGAAGCTTTAGCTGGAAGGCCTTGCGCCCGGTCGGATTGATCCTCTCACCAATGATACAAAACGGCTGATCATCCCCGATGATCACCTGCTTATTAGCTGAGGAAACTACTGTCTGCATCTACTGCCTTTCTACCTATCTCCGAGCCAAGGCTCTTTGGTGAATCAACTCTTTGGCACGTTTCACAGCTCCGGAGGCATCCGCAGCGTATCCATCAGCACCGATAGAGTCCGCGTACTCCTGGGTCACCGGTGCGCCACCGACCATTACGATGACCTGTTCCCGCAAGCCAGCCTTTTCCAAGGCGTTGATATTGACCTTAAACATCGGCATAGTCGTCGTCAAAAAGGCCGAGAAACCCACGACGTCCGGCTCATGCTCCCTTATCGCCTCCACAAACTTTTCAGGTGGAACTTGGACGCCTAGATCGATAACTTCAAATCCAGCTCCTTCTAGCATGATGTCAACTAGGTTCTTCCCAATGTCATGGACATCGCCTTTGACCGTTCCGATTAGGAACTTGCCGATCGTCTCTACTCCCGTCTCTGCGAGTAGCGGCCGGAGGATCTCCAAAGCCTTCGACATCGCCTTGCCTGCGATGAGCATCTCAGGTACGAAAAAATCCCCGCGCTCAAAACGGGCTCCCACTTCCTCAAGCGAAGGAATTAGCGCGTCAAAAAGCAAGGTCTCAGGCGTAACCCCGGTGTTTAATCCCTCATTAGTGAGCTCGATGACCATCGGTTGATTCCCAACCAAAGTCGCATCGTATAGCTCTTTTAGCAACTCATCTTGGGTCATGCTGCACCCACCTTTCCTGTTGTACTTCCGAGAACCTTTGACAACGATTCAGCCTCCTTCTTGCAGGCCATAGCAACCTCCACTAAACGACTTTCATTTAACCTGGCAGTCGGACCCGAAACAGATAGCGCGGCTACGGCATTGGTACCAACTGCAAAAACTGGAGCCGCCACGGCGACAAGTCCTTCTTCAAGCTCCTCGTTTGACACCGCAAAGCCCTGTTCCCTTACCTTGGAAAGTTGGGCTTCCAGAAGGGCCTTGTTCGTGATCGTCTTCGGCGTCACCTTTTCGAGCCTCGTCGGTGTTAATACCGCGGATCCGTAGGCCAGCAGCACCTTCCCGAGTGCGCTGCAATGTACCGGCACCGATCTGCCAACCCAGTTCGTCGCACCTAAGAGGTAGGTCGAGTCAACCTGGGCTATCTGCTCTACCGCGTCTCGAACGAAGATTCCAATATTTATTGTCTCGCTAGTCAGTGCGCTAAGCCGGTCAAGGAACGGTTGAGCGATCTCGACGAGATCCCCGTCGCCACGGGAGCGCCAGGCATACCGGATAAACACCTCACCCGGCTTATATTTGCCACCATCGGTCCTCACCACCAGGGCACCCCTCTCGAGCGCCTGGAGTAGGCGAGAAGTTGTGCTCTTTACCAACCCAGCACTAGCCACTAAGTCTGAAAAATCGAGGGGCACGGGCGCCTCAACTATCGCCGTTAGCAGACGCACTGCCCTATCGACGGCTTGAGTACCGGCCGGAGAAGACATTGACACCCCCTTTTCGTTCCATGATGCGGAACTACAATCCACAATGTGATTGTATCCGGCATAAGTCGGAGCGTCAAGCAGGCAGAGTGCGTTTGATAAAAAACTCATATTTCCCATAGCACCTCTGCCAAAATGGCGGCTATTGGATTTGGATTCGAGCGGCTCTGACGACAAAGGTCATCTGGGCCAAAGACTTTCCGATCTCTCAATTCATCCCCCCGATAAACGTCTTCGGATTAGGCCTTGTTTGTCATCTGAAACCAGGCAAGGGTATTCAGCTCTCGTCTTGTGCTAATTGACTCGATGAACGGAGCGAAGTCCAAAAGCCCGCGGAAACGGCTAAATGTCCCACAAGGGAGCTATTGACCTCTTGTCACCAAGTACCCGTAAAAGCTCACTTTGGACTCCGAGCAACTCTTCTAAATTGCGTTGTGCCCGATCGACTAACTCGGACTCAATATCGCCAAGATTGGCAAGTACCAGCTCGGCACCCACTAGTCCGCCGGCCACCGCTATCAGTCCAGCGGCTATCAGGTCTCCCACGAGATGCGGACTAACCCGGTTCACCTGCGACAGCACTAATTCGCATACCTCGAGCGCGGCACTAGCGCTCAAAGATGGAATCTTTGAGGCATCGATAAAAGCCTTCTTTTTAACCTCCGATACCTCGCTCGGGTCCTTCCCCTTGGAGGAACGAAACGCCAACAAAACAGCTTGATAAGAAGATTCGTCCTCTTTCGCCAGGCGGGTTGCCCTGTCGATGAGGTCGGCGATCGAATCAAGGACCTCCTCGTCTGATGGGTCAGGGGCAAAGCGGAGGACCATTTGGCATAGCGATGCACCCACCGCCACCGAATAAGCTCCTGCGGCCCCACCTCCTGGAGCGGGCGTCCGAGCCGATAGCTTCAGTAAAAACTCCTCCACCGGAACCCTTTCACTCTCACTATCGGCTCGCCCTTTTTACCCGCACGAAAGCAGCACACCTACAAACCATCGTGCGCTTATTCGATCTAGGACTTCGCACTCACGGCGTTTAGC
>JAKAPB010000333.1 GCA_021823045.1 Actinomycetes bacterium
CGCGTTTCACAAGTTCAGAGTTAAGCAGAAGAGCTTCGCTATTCGACCGAGAGAGATCGGTCATCTTGCCAGATGCGTACTCCCAGGTCGGTGACACAATTGCACTGCTCGCCGTCGATTCTTCCGGTCTAGGAATTAGCCTGATCCAGTCGAACGCGAGCAGCTTTGGATCTCGACTGCTAACCCCCACTAGCCAGGTATTTCTCCACAATCGCGGAATGGGATTCAGCCTAGAAACTGACTCTCCCAATGAATTTGGACCAAACAAGCGACCCATACACACTCTCACCCCCGTAATCGCCACAAACTCAGAAGGCAAATTAGATCTACTTGTTGGAACGATGGGCGGAGACGCCCAGCCGCAAATACTTCTCCAACTCCTTGTTAACCGACTTATTCTGAAAATGGAGCCTGAGGCCGCTATTGGTGCTCCGAGGTTTATTTTAGAGCCCCAAGCTCCATTACAAACTCAAACATTTTCTACCTGGGAGAAGAAAGGGAGGGTAGGCGTGCGGCTCGAATCGACCTCTAATCCCCAATTGGCTATCGATCTGAAAAGGCGCGGCCACGCGGTTCGCACCGCTATACCGCTAGATAGCGCTTTTGGTCATGCTCACATGATCCAGATTACCGACTCAGCCGCTATCGGCTTTTGCGACGAACGTAGCCGGGGCGGCATCTGCCTTCAGGGTTTCGTCCAATCGTAGACTAGATCAAATCGTCCCTCATGCGAGCCGCCGCCTGAGCATATCCATGAGCGAGATCGCCGTAAGAGATCTAATCGTAGCTCTGTCTCCGGATGGAAACCTAAACTCCTTGGCCTCTTTAAACATGCCATCTGCTCTGGCAATACATATTCCTACCCAAACTGTCCCTATCGGCTGACCTTCCTGCGAATCTGGCCCGGCAACGCCCGTAGTGGAGATCCCGACTTGCGCTCCAAGTGCATCCATCACACCCTGAGCCATCTCGAGTGCAGCCTGCTTGGAAACAACTTCTTCTGACTTGACTCCTAACAGCTCGCGCTTAGCCGAAGTGGCGTAGCTAACTACAGCACCTTTGAAGAACTGCGATGCGCCTGGCACCGATACGATCCTGGAGGAAATAAGTCCGCCGGTCAAAGACTCCGCCACCGCAAGGGTAAAGCCCCTTGCCTTCAGCCTTTCCCCGACCGCGTATTCCATCGTCTCCTCGTCCACGCCAAAAACATTCTCACCTAGCAACGCCCTAAGACCGTCTTCTTCCTCTTTGAGAATCAGGTCCACCTTTTCCCTGTTATCTCCTTTTGCGGTAATGCGAAGCTTTATACCTTCGGCACCTGATGCCAGAAAAGCGATCGTTGCCCTCTTGGACTCTTCCAAGATCTCCAAGCGAGGAGCGACTACCTCGGCGAGTGCCGACTCAGAAAACCCCCAGGTCCGTAGGACTCTCGAACCAATATAAGAAGCAGATCCCAACCTTGAGACGATGTCAGGAATCACCGATCTTTCGATCATGTCCCGCATCTCTATCGGCACTCCCGGGACTGCATAGATCACCTTGGACCCGACCGGACATATCAATCCAGGAGCGGTTCCTTTTAGTTGGTCGATGAACTGCGCAGACCTAGGCTTATACGCTTGGCGAAGATTATTCTCCGGCATCTGCCTGTTTCGAGAAGCAAAAAAGGTCCGGATTTTCTCCACCATGTCGGATTCGACCTGGAGGTCCTCCCCCATCACCTTGGCAATAGCTTCCCTGGTAATATCGTCTTGCGTGGGGCCAAGGCCACCACACAAGATCACACCGTCCGCCCTCGCTAGGCTCTGACTTATCGACTCTACAATTCGCTCCAGATTGTCTCCAACCTTGGACTGAAAATGGCAATCCACCCCGATCTCGGCTAAACGTTCCGAGATCCACGTCGAATTGGTATCTTGAATCTGTCCCAGCAGCAGTTCCGTGCCTATTGCGACGATCTCAACTCGCACCTAAAAACCTCTCACTAGCTCATCTGCTAGCCTAGGCCCTATGACGTGAAGTTGCTATGGCGATTGGCGTCCGAAAGGTACTGGTAGGCACTGCCAAGCGCAAGAGCAGTTGCGACCCAGATGATTACTGAAACCACAACGGTCCTCGTAAACGAGGTGTACAGGCCGCCAATTGGGATAAGAGCAAGGCAGACAGAAAGTACCTGTGCCGTCATCTTCCACTTCCCCAGTTTTCTCGCTGGAACGGAGATCCCCTTCTTCGCCACCATGGTTCTGTAGGCAGAAATTACCAATTCCCTTACCGCCATGATCGCCACGGGCAAAAGGGCTACTTTGGATTGGTACACTAGCGCTCCGAACATGCCGAACACCATGATCTTGTCTGCTAGAGGATCTAAAAAAGCGCCTGATCTAGTTGTGCCTTGCCGCCTCGCAATCTCACCATCAAAGCGGTCGGCCACTGCCAACACAATCCACAGAGCTAAAGTAGCCCACGGATTCGATCGATTGATCACCATCATGACCGTCACTGGTGAAGCAAGTATCCTAACGAAAGTAACCAGGTTGGCAGGTGTAGCTATTGCGCTTGGCCCATAAGTACTAGAAGACATGATCACCTCCCGACGAAATCCAACTTGCGACTAGATCCGGTCCGATCGCCTTTTCAACTTTCATCCTCTGGAACGAACCTACCCTACATTCCGGCGGAACGCGGACTATTCCGTCAATTTCTGGAGCCTCCCGATAGGAGCGCGCTACTCCGGGCGATTCGATCAAGACCTCTATTACCTCGCCGACAAGGCTATCCCTTTTTCGTCGAGTGATGGAGTCCTGCAGTTCCGATGCCTCCCGAAGACGGGCGAGTGCAAGTTCGCTCGCAATATGGGAGTCGAGACCGTCCGAATAGGTACCTTCCTCTCTCGAGTAAGCAAAGAACACCGCCCAGTCAAGCTGAGCTTCTGTCAGGAAGCTCAGAAGGAGTTCATGGTCCTCTTCGCTTTCACCAGGATATCCAATGATAAAAGATGAACGAAAAGCCGACTTAGGATTAGTTCTCCTAATCAACGAGATCTTATCCAGGAATGCATCATGAGACCCATAGCGCCGCATCCTTCGAATCAGCGGCCTGCTCACATGTTGCAAAGACAGATCAAAGTATGGAACTTCGCTAGCACAGATCGCCTCTATTAGGGGATTTGTAAGTTGCGATGGGTAAATATAAAGGAGTCTTAACCACTTGGAAACACCCTGAAGTTCCCCAATGAGATCCGTTATGGTACCTCCGTCTGCCAGGTCCCTGCCGTAACTGGCAAGATCCTGGGCGACCAAAACCAGCTCTTGCACATCCAGATCCGTCGCCTCCTTGACGATGTCTGACATCTCCCGCGAACGTTGCTTCCCCCTAAAACTAGGAATTGCGCAGAACCCACAGCGGCGATTACACCCTTCAGCCACTTTGAGATATGCCCAAGGTTGCTCGGAAGGTCCACGTTTCAAGTTCAACAGATCCATGGTCGGTAACGAAATCTTGGCGTCGCCGCTAAAAGCCGCCTTGGCTGGCCTAGGGTTTGGCCCTATCGAAACGGCGACATCAGAAGTGGCATCCGTGATGAAATCTCCATCAAACCCTACAACCACGTCAACTTCAGGCAAAGCAGACGAGAG
>JAKAPB010000334.1 GCA_021823045.1 Actinomycetes bacterium
GACGTCGTCCCAGCTAAAACCCTTGAGCCTCTCCATCACCAAGACTTTCCGGGTGACGTAGCGCTGGTGGGGTCTCGGCACAATCAAGGCTCGCTGATTGGTCTTAGCGAGTATTTCGGCAATATCCAACATGTTGGCTGCTTCAAGGCGAAAGTCGAGTTCCTCGATAATTGTCTCGGCAAAAAGCTCGACGAGTGCAGGGGGGTTGGCAAGTGCCGAAATGGGTATCCGGCCTACTAGCGCAGGGGCAATCCAGCTCATTGCTGCTAGATCGCTACGCACTAGCTCTGCGACATTGGGTCGCTGCACCTTTACAACGACCTCTTCTCCGGTCCGCAGCTTAGCGACGTGAACCTGTGCTATTGAAGCGGCGGCAAGTGGCCTGGTGTCAAATTCAGAGAAGATATCTTCGAGGGGCCTCTTCAGCTCCTTTTCGATCGTCTGCCGGACGACCGAGAAAGGTTCGGGCTTGACCTGGTCTAGCAGGGACTTAAACTCACTAACGAGTTCTTCGGGAAATATTCCATTTCCTGCGGAGAGTATCTGCCCTAATTTGATGTAGGTTGGCCCAAGTTCCTCAAATGCGTCTCGAAGGCGGTGAGAAATTCCACGCTTTGAAACTGATCCACCAGACCTACGCTCTACCAATCGCCAAAGCACGAGCGCTTTTCCGAGTTGAAAGCCCGTTCCGATAACTCTATTCGCCGGAGGTATCCTCCGCTTTTTGATTAAAGAAGGTAGTTCGGCGCGGGTCCGCTCCCTTAAGGAGTTGATTTCACCTAGCCACTCGAGTTTTGATACGTCTACAATCCAAGGTGGCGTGAGGCTGAAGGATCCAATTTCCGCATCTTTTGGAAGGGGTGCGCCGCTGGGCATGTCGCTTTTTTTTGATTCCACAGAATCCAAGCTAGTGCCCAGCCGACGACTTCTTCATCGAATCAGTCTCGACCCTCAGATTGGTGCGATATATGAACCGGTCGGGTTATCTATCGACGCCAGTTGCCTCCCCAGGAACGTTTCGTCAGCCTTGGTAGGGGCTTATGATTATCGAACCGTTGTGTCCACCAAAACCGAACGAGTTCGAAATGATCGGACCGGGAGTAAATGGCCGACCCTCGTGCATTACCACATCGACATGAATGTCCGGATCAATATCTTTAGTGCCAACCGTGGGCGGGATGATCCGATGTTCGATGGTTAGGCACGCAGCTACCGCTTCCAAAGCTCCCGCAGATCCAAAGGAGTGACCGAGTGCTCCTTTTACCGAGGTAACTGGCGGAGTTTTGGGTCCGAAAACCAGATTCATAGCTTCACCTTCGGCAAGATCATTCATTGGTGTTGAAGTTCCGTGGGCGTTGATATGGGCTATGTCGGAAGGATGGAGTCCCGCGTCATCGATTGCTAGTTGCATGCACGACGCCGCACCGATGCCGTGTGGGCGAGGTGCGGTTATGTGGTAGGCATCGGCGTTGGAAGCGGCTCCATCGATAGTGCCGTAGATATGAGCTCCCCTTGCCTTCGCTCTTTCAAGCTCTTCAAGTATGAGGATTGCCGCCCCTTCGCCCATCATAAAACCGTCCCTATCCTTATCGAATGGACGGGATATCCCGGCGTTGGACATGGCGGTCATGTTGCGAAAGCCGGCTTTAGCCGTTTCGGTCATTGCGCACTCAGACCCTCCAGTGAACATGACGTCGCATCGACCGCTGGCGATCAACCTTGCAGCATTGCCTATAGCCTGGGTTCCTGCCGCACAGGCCGTCACCGTCGTCTCGCAAGGTCCTTCTAGACCGAAACGCATGGAAATTGAGGCGGCGCCAGCATTGGCCATCATCAAGGGAACCAAAAAGGGCGTCACCCTATCGAAACCGCGCGTATTTCCAACCATAACCTGGGTCTCTAGGCTTTCGAGCCCGCCAACACCGGTTCCTACCAGTACTCCCGCCCTTGCGGGATCGGTAATCCGCAAGTCTCCAGCATCCTCCAATGCGAGTGAAGCGGCTGCGATCCCAAATTGGTTGAAACGGTCATGGCGACGGATCTCTTTTGGTCCGAGCCACAACGAGGGGTCAAAATCGTCGACCGTTCTCATACCAACCGGCGCTGGTCCGAAAAGTCCCTTCCAGAACTTCTCCTTGGAACTCCCGATGCCGCTTATTACCCCAACGCCGACTATAGCTACCTTATAAGGAGCATCAATTCCGTCGCTCGGCCCATTTGGCCCCCAAGTTATTTTCATCCCATCTTCCCGGTAACTAGCTCATAGGCTTGCTGTACGGTTTGAACACCTTCGAGTTCTGACTCCTCGACGTTGACACCGAACTCGTCTTCAAGGGCCATGACTAATTCAACTAGATCAAGACTGTCCGCGTCGAGATCTTCTGCGAAGCGTGCGTCAAGGGTGACCTGATCAGGTGTTACTCCTAGCACCTTGACGGCACAACCCTTGAACTTTTCAAACGACTCCTGCTGGTCCATTTCGAGTCCTTTCACTGACACATCTACTGCCAACCGACCTTCGGCGGACAGCTCTTCGGCTGCGTAAAAACTGGAATTCAAAAGGAATCAGATTCCCATTGAAAGACCACCGTCCACAGCCAAGACGGCACCTGTAATAAACGAAGCTTCGTCTGAAGCTAGGAAACAAATTGCGCTGGCGATCTCTTTAGGCTGGGCTATCCTTCCAACCGGAGTCTCTTTAGCTAACGCGTCTAACCGTGCCTGAGGGAGACTCAAGACCATCTCGGTCGCCACCGCTCCGGGGGCGACGATGTTTACGGTTATGTTGCGAGAGGCAACTTCCCTCGCCAAAGACCTACCCAGGCCGATCATGCCCGCTTTCGAGGCAGCGTAATTTGCCTGACCCGCCGAACCCATTACCGCTACTACCGATGAAATGAGCACTATTCTTCCATATCGGTTCTTTACCATTGAGGCAAGTGCCCGTTTTGTTAGTCGATAGCTTGCGGTGAGGTTTGTCTCGATAGTCTTATTCCAGGCATCTTCCGACATTCTTAGCATCAGGGTATCGACGGTGGCACCGGCGTTGACGACGAGGACTCCTACCGGGCCAAATCGATCCTCACCATCTTTAAACGCGCGTTCAATATCATGCTGCGAAGTGACATCTACCTTTGCCTCGAAAAGATTATCCTTCGGCGATAGGTCTGACGGGGGTTCGTGTGTCCTATAACAGAGAGTGACTTTATCGCCAGAATTGAGAAATTGCCTAACGGTAGCGAGACCTATCCCGGTGGCACCTCCGGTAATAAAAACGTGTCTTGATGTGGCCTGATTCACTAGTTCCCACTCCAGCGAACAACGGCGCTAGCCCAGGTCATTCCGGCTCCGAATCCGGAAAACAACACGAGGTCACCGGGCTTTAGGCGATTTTTTTCCTCAGCGTCGACCAGCGCCAAAGGTATAGATCCCGAGGAAGTGTTCCCGAAGCGATCAAGTACAACCGATGCACGCTCCATCGGTATCGATAGCCTGTTACACGCGGCCTCGATGATTCTGATATTCGCTTGGTGTGGAACGCATAGCGCAATGTCGTCAGAAGTAACCCCCGCACGACGCATGGCTACTTCTGCGGATTCGACCATGACCCTAACTGCCTTCTTGTAGAC
>JAKAPB010000335.1 GCA_021823045.1 Actinomycetes bacterium
GGGTCGAATACCTCCTCGACGAAGGATCTTTCCAAGAGCTCGACATGTTGGCCCGGCATAGGGCGCATGGAATGGGCCTAGACGATACTCGTCCATATACCGATGGCGTGATAACCGGTTTTGGGACGATCGACGGCAGGAGAGTTTGCATCTTCTCGCAAGACTTCACCGTATTTGGCGGTGCACTTGGAGAGGTATTCGCCGAGAAGATCCATAAAGTCATGGACCTCGCCAGTTCGGTCGGCGTGCCGATGATCGGTCTCAACGACGGTGCAGGAGCGAGGATACAAGAGGGAGTTGTATCCCTCCACTCCTATGGGGGAATCTTTAGACGCAACGTCAAAAGTTCCGGGGTAATACCGCAGATAAGCGTGGTCCTGGGGCCATGTGCTGGTGGGGCAGTTTACTCTCCAGCAATGACTGACTTCATCTTCATGGTCAAAGAGACCTCACACATGTTCATCACCGGACCCGACGTCGTCAAGACGGTCACCGGTGAGGAAGTCACCCTCGAGGAGCTCGGCGGCGCGATGAGCCATGCTACAAAATCTGGCGTGGCAACTTTTGTCCTAGACGACGAGAAGTCCTGCCTCGACGAGGTTAAGTACCTGCTTGGCTTCCTGCCCGCCAACAATATGGAGGAACCCCCCTATCAGCCTTCGGGCGACGATCCCGAGAGGTTGGTTCCCGAACTCTCAACCATGATGCCAGCGAGTCCAAACCAACCTTACGACATGAAGAAGGTAATATCGCTGGTTCTCGACGACGGAGACTACCTAGAGTACTTCTCGCATTGGGCCCAAAACATCACCTGCGGTTTCGGTCGTATAGACGGCCACGTGGTAGGTATAGTCGGAAATCAACCCGCAGTCCTCGCCGGAGTATTGGACATAGACTCCTCAGAAAAGGCGGCTAGGTTCGTGAGGACCTGCGACTCGTTCAACATTCCGATTGTGACCTTCGTCGACGTTCCCGGTTTTATGCCCGGAGTAGACCAGGAGTACGGAGGGATCATTCGCCACGGGGCAAAGCTGCTCTATGCCTACTGCGAAGCCACTGTACCGCGAGTACAGATCATCACCAGAAAGGCCTACGGCGGGGCTTACGTGGTTATGAATTCAAAGAGCGTTGGGGCCGACCTTGCCTACGCCTGGCCCTCTGCGGAACTTGCCGTTATGGGCCCACAGGGGGCGGTTGAAGTCCTCCACCGAAGGGAAATAGCCGGCTCAGACGACCCGGTCTCACGTCGGCTTGAACTCGTCGAAGAGTACACCGAGCGTTATGCGAATCCCTATGTCGCCGCAGAAAGGGGATTCGTCGACGATGTCATCGATCCCCAGGAGACCCGTAAGGTCCTCGTTCAGGCGCTCAAGATACTCAGGACCAAGAGGGAAGATCTGCCGAGAAGAAAACACGGCAACGTCCCGCTGTAAGAGTGATCACCAGCTACAGACCCCAAAATGGAGGTTCAATGGAAACTGAGATTCCTACCGATCAAGAGGCAATTGCGGCGATCACCGCCGCTTATTCGATGATCGCTCTCTCCACAAATTCCGCGGATGTGATCGGCCCGAGAACTGACCCCACGACATGGAGATTTTCAGCTCGGTGGTGGGGTTTGCCCACGACATACGAGAGGCCGAGGCCCTCGCTAATTCGTTAAACGGTCACACGCTAACCAGCAGGAGTTTATAAACCAGGCCAAAGCCAAAAAGGGGCCATTGGCGGCTGTAGCAACTTCGGATAAGCCATTTCGGATCGAGCTTCTCCTTCTCACTTGTGAGAAAACCTAAGCTCGCACCACCTGGATTGCTGTCAGTTGTTGGGGCCCTGGGGAGCGACTATTACCAGTCCGAGACCTGGAAGTGCCAGGTTGGTGACGGCCTTCTCCATAGCCTCGGTCGCTTTAGTTAGTATCGTTACCGGGTCCATGCCGTGAGTCGGGTAGCTTGCTACACCCGCCGAAACCTTGAGGATTCTGTCGTCTCCATATTTGGACTGTGCTATTTGAATCCGCTCCGCGGTCCATGCGCCCCCGTCCTCGTCCGTATCGTCGAGTATCAGGCCGAAAACAAGATTTGAAAGCCGGCAGACAATGTCTGCTTCCCTGACCGTACGGCTCAATAAGACGGCAAACTTCACGATTAGCTGGTCATTGTCGTATTGGCTCTGGATCGAATTGTCGAAGGTGAGTCGAATTAGTACCACCGTGACCGGCCAGAGCCTCCGTCTTGCCGTAGCCACCTTTGGAATCAACACCGCGTTGAAGAATTCGCCATTTTGCAGGCCCGTAACCGGATCCATTACCGCAGATTTCACAGATTCTGATGCCAAAGATATAAGTTGTGAATCCTTTTCAGACTCATCATCGCCCCTTCTCACCCGGAGATCTGACACCAATAACACAGATACGGCGGCGGCGGCACACAACCATGCCCCAATAAGCAACGAGGTCTGCCCGAGGGCGACACCCGAGATCGCGACGGCGCCACTGGCAACCAATAGCCCTATTGAGGTGTATCGCCTTCTCACCATTACACTCTTATCGGCAGCATTGGAAAAACATTGACACGACAGTGGATCTTCGGTTTATGTATTCAATTCATGTATTCAATTCATGTATTCAATGTCTGGGTTCGTTGTAGAACTGTCAGCTCAAGCAGGTCTTGCATTATCTGCGAAATCTCAAAATCTTTAGGGGTATAGATCCGGGCGACCCCCGCTTCTACGAGTACCTTTTGGTCAGCCTCTGGGATGATCCCACCCACGACGACCGACGCGTCGGATCCCTCACTAGCAAGTTCGGCGATGATTTGCGGTACGAGTTCCATATGCGAGCCCGAAAGGATTGAGATCCCAACCAGATCCACGTCTTCATCACGGGCCGCTACCGCAATCTGGTGGGGCGTCAAGCGTATTCCTTGGTAAATCACTTCAAATCCGGCGTCCCTTGCCGCTACGGCAATCTGTTCGGCGCCATTGGAATGGCCATCTAAGCCGGGCTTCGCTACGAGTAACCTGGGGGGACCGCCATCTAACGAACGTGCGGAGGCTGCAAGGTCCTTCAGTACGCTTTCTCTCTTGCCGTATCCGCCGACTACCCCGGTGGGTGCCCGATATTCACCAAAGACCTCTCTTAGTGCAGATGCCCATTCGCCGGTAGTTCCGCCGGCCAAGGCCAGTTGTATGGTCGCCTCCATCAGGTTCTCGTCTGACCTAGCCGCAGCCTTGAGGGCTTCTAACCTCTCTTTGACCTCACCGGAGTCTCGCTGTTGGCGCCAAGCCTCCACCGAACAGATCATTTCCGCCTCGACCTTTGGGTCGATAACCAAGTGGGTGCCGAGTTTTGACTCGCTCAGAGGAGATGGCTCGCTGTTGACGAATCGGTTGACGCCCACTACTGCGAGCTCACCCTTCTCTATCTTCGAAGTCCTCTCGGACTGGCTACTTACCAACCTCGCTTTGAGTTCGTCGATGAAAGAGAAGACCCCACCCGCTTCCAGTATCTCGTCGAGTTCAACGGTCGCCCCATCGACGATCTCCTTTACCAGGGAATCCATGACAACCGAGCCTTCGAATATGTCTGGGTAGTCGAGGAGATCGAACTCGAGGGACAACATC
>JAKAPB010000336.1 GCA_021823045.1 Actinomycetes bacterium
CAAACCGCCAACCCCTGAATGCTGCAAGACCACGACCGTGATTAAAAGCAGTGGCAAACGGATAAAAAATAGCCTTGAGCTCACGACAGCGGCCGCCACTTCAGTACGCGCACGTATTGAAGTCCTGCGTAGTCGACAACCGGTGCCGCCTTAACACTCTCCTGCAGGGCGCCTAGCGGGTTAGAAATGGATGTAACCCTTGCGATAGGAATACCGGGAGGGAACACCTCCCCTTGAAGGCCAGAGGTTACAAGCACCTGTCCGACCCTAATTGGAGCACCAGGATCTACGAGATTAATCTTCAAAGGCTCGTTCATCCCTTGACCATTAAGTAGTGCAATGTTACCGCCTGGCCCAAATCTGACACCGGCCGCAAAGTTCGGGTCGTCCACCATCAAGACCGTAGACGTTGTTGACCCTACCGCCACAATCTGCCCAGCGAGCCCACTGCCACCCACGACAACCATTCCGAGCTGTATCCCAGCGGACTGCCCCTTGTCAATTTCAAAACTCAGCTGCAGATTAGATGGCGTCATCGATATCACCTGAGCGGGGACTGAAGCTATCCCTTGGGCAAACTGGATATTATCGAGCCGCAGAAGCTGGTTGAGCTGGCGCTGGGCGTCCCCAGAAGCCAGCTTAACCATCTCGGCACTGTAGATCTGACTCTTGAGTTTCTGATTCTCCGCCTTCAGCGACCCGTAATCAAAGGCACCGGTAATGACGTTACCGACTGGGCTAAACGCGCTATCAAGGGTAGATCGTACCGGGGTTATAACATCCCTCACTGCGGCCTTAACCGACACGAAGGAGAACCTTGACCCTCCCCTATAGTTCAGCGTGATCAGCGATGCCGATGCCAGAACCAAGATAAACAGGGTGATTCGAGGGCGCTCAAAGAGCTTTACCAACTATCCCCCAAGCAATCAGCGGCTGGAAGCCGAAATCAACACCTGCTTGAGAGCGTCAAACTCCTCTAGACACTGCCCAGAACCGATCGCCACACATTGCAGCGGGTTTTTGGCGACCACTATCGGCATTCCAGTTTCGGCCTGAATCCGTCCCTCTAAACCGGTAAGCATTGCGCCACCCCCAGTGAGGACGATTCCTTGCTCCATGATGTCCGCAGAAAGCTCCGGAGGAGTCGCATCCAAGGTGACCTTGACAGCGTCGACTATCGCAGCGATGGGTTCCTCTATCGCTTTGCGAATTTCCTGAGTAGAGATGAGTATCGTCTTTGGAAGGCCGGTAATCAAGTCACGTCCTCGGATCTCCGCCTGGAGTTCCTCTTCTAGAGGGAAGGCCGACCCTAAAGCCATCTTGATTTCCTCGGCGGTCCTCTCCCCTAGTGCCAAGTTGTACTCCTTCTTGACAAAGGAGATTATTGCCTCGTCGAGTTCGTCTCCACCAATTCTGATCGAGCGAGATGTTACAATCCCCCCTAGAGAGATCACAGCCACTTCGGTGGTTCCGCCACCGATATCAACCACCATGTTGCCGGTCGGCTCGTGAATCGGTAGACCCGCTCCAATTGCCGCGGCCATCGGCTCTTCAATTATGTAGGCGGGCTTACGGGCCCCCGCATACTCGGCCGCTTCTTGAACCGCTCGCTGTTCGACACCGGTTATCCCAGAGGGAACACAGATGATCATCCTTGGTTTTGAAAACTTGGATTGATGCACCTTGTGGATGAAGTAGCGAAGCATCTTCTCGCAGATCTCGAAGTCCGCAATTACGCCGTCCTTGAGTGGACGGATAGCCTGGATGTTCGAAGGGGTGCGGCCGATCATCCTCTTTGCTTCTACCCCAACGGCTAACGGTCTACCATCTTTGGTATTGATCGCGACCACCGATGGCTCGTCTAGGACGATACCTTTGCCCCTTACGTATACCAAGGTATTTGCGGTACCTAGGTCGACCGCCATGTCCCTGCCCATCAGGGGTGAGAATCGAGCCACTTTCTGAACCTCCAGATCCTGGTGGATAAATATTTATAAGGTCGCCAGACCTTGGTTAGTCGAAACTATTGTGCTAGCCCTGGGAAAAATAGATCTATTTCCCGAGCGGCCGCCTCCAGCGAGTCGGAGCCATGCACCAAGTTCTCCCCAACCGCCACTGCTAAATCCCCCCTGATTGTCCCCGGAGCCGCTACAGCTGGATTGGTCGCACCCATCAATGACCGCACGACAGCGTATACGTCCTCCGGGCCAGAAACCACTGCTAAAACCGCTGGTGACCTAGTTATAAAGGCGACTAGATCTCCAAAAAAGGCCTTCCCATCATGCTCTTGGTAATGAGCCTTGGCTGTAGCTTCGTCCAGCTGGCGAAGCTCAAGTGCTTCAATCTTGAGGCCTTTTCTCTCAATCCGAGAAACTATCTCGCCGACGAGACCTCTTTCGACTGCGTCCGGTTTACAAATAAGCAGAGTTCTTCCCATACGAGGGGTTAATCCTAGCAGGCACCGAGGTATCCAGGGGCAGTTTCTAATCGAACCCTAACAGTAATCTTCGAATTCCGCCAACCAGGTAGTGGCTACCAGTACTCAAGACCAGTTGGCCCTCCACAAGCTTCTCTCTCGCCGCAATCAATGCTGAGCCGGGGTCACCGGCCACTGTGGACACAATACCTAGGCTTGACGCAGCAGTTGCCACGTCATAGGGATCTACCTGGATCTCTAGGCCTAGGTCGACCGAAATCAGCCTATCGATGCTCGAGGGGCCCAAGGCTTCTAGAAACTTTTTCGGATCCCTCTTATGAGTCGCGGCATATAGCACTACCCATCCAGTCTCGTAACCAAAACCGTCTCGAAGCGACTTTCCCAGCTCGCCTGCCGCCTCAAAGTTGTGCGCCACGTCGAGTATGCACAGTGGATTATGGCCCACAATCTCCATACGGCCCGGAATCTTCAAGTCTAAAAGCACACTCTGCAGGAGATCCGAAGGGATCCCCCTCTCTAGGTACTCCTCTGCCGCTGCGGTCGCAAGGGCGATATTCTTGCTCTGGAATGAACCCGAAAGCGGAACGAATATGTCCTCAAACCTAGACCTCGGGGTACTAAAACTGATCTGACGACCCCCGACTGCCAAGAGATCCGATTCGATTCTTATCTCACTACCAAGCTTGATTACCTTCTCGTCGGTTCTTTTGGTAAAAAATTCAGTAAAGGTTTCATCGACATCGCCAAGGATCACCTTCGATTGGCCATGGACTATGCCCGATTTCGATTTGGCGATACCCTCGCGACTCCCGCCAAGCTGCGCCATATGGTCAGTGCCAATGTTGGTACAAACGACCACCCGAGCATCCAAAACATTGGTGGCGTCTAGCTCGCCGCCCATTCCCACTTCGACGACCGCTACTTCGACACCATTGTTCGAAAAGATTGAAAGTGCGGTAGCCACAAGTGCTTCAAATTTCGAAGGCTTCGGAAGAGAAAACTCGTCCACCAGGGTTGCCACCGTGGACAGCTCGGCGTCGAACTCGTCCTTCTGAACCTCATTTAGATAGACCTTGATCCTCTCCCTCACGGAACCAAGGTCGGGCGAGGTAAAGCTTCCGGTCGAACAGCCTGCGGCATCGAGAATCGCCGATGCCACAGCGACTACCGAG
>JAKAPB010000337.1 GCA_021823045.1 Actinomycetes bacterium
CGCCGGCCAGCCGGTTTCCAAGGCTCTTGCTTCCCAAAAACCCTGGCGCATGAACGGGTATAACGGGTATGCCGATCATTTCCTCGGCGGCTTTACAGACCGAGTCGATATCGTCACCGGTCAATGCGGTCACACAGGTCGAGTAAACGAAAATGGCAGCGGGTGAGTACTTTGAGGCGATCTCCAGAATCGAAGAATGGAGCTTGACCTCTCCCCCAAAAACCATGTCTGCCTCAGAGAGGTCTGTAGTAAAACCGTGTCTATTGAGGGACGGCCCCGACGAAAGACTCCCACGAGCATCCCAAGAGTTGGCGCAGCATGCGATTGGACCATGTACCAGATGCGCTACATCTGTGATCGGAACTAGGGTGATCATCGCCCCGTCAAAGGCACATCCGCCCGCCGTGGCTCCCGGTTTAGGCACAGGGCAGCCTTTAATTCGATCTTCCGCCTTCTTTTGTCGATTGTGATCGCAGGCCGGCTCGTCGAACAACTCTATCGGTTTTACTACAGCCACCTCATATCCTCCTATCGAACCAGGTCGAATCCGAATTCGGGCGCAGCCCGATCAATCTCGTCCAAAACGGTATTTACTAGCAGGGTCAGTAGATTGATTCCGCCTGAGTAACCGACAATTGGCGACCTGTGCATGTGGTGACGGTCAAAGATCGGAAAGCCAACTCTTACCAGAGGAACATTTGCCTCTCTAGATATGTACTTCAGGTGTGAGCTACCAATCAGGAGATCGACGGGCTCCGAAAACACGAGCGACCGCATGTGCCATAGATCGTGGCCACTCCAAACCTTGGAATTCTCCCCAAACGGGCTCGCCGAGAGGGTCTCTTTAGCCCGGGATGCGAAAGACTCATCACCATTGGAGGAAAGCACGTGCACGGGCTGGATGCCAAGCTCGAGTAAGAAACCAAGCAAAGCTACCACCAAGTCCGGATCGCCGGCTATCGCCACCTTTTTACCGTGAAGGTAGGCATAGGAGTCGGTCATCGCATCCACCAGGCGTCCCCGCTCTTGGGATATTTCCAATGGAATTGCTCTCCCGGTGAGTCGAGCGACTTCCGACACGAAGCGATCAGTATTACCAACGCCTATCGGCGTCGGGAGGACCACAACCTCTTGGTTCCAGTTGTGGCTGATCATCTTCGCCGTTTGTCTAGTTGCAGTCTCCTGAAGCATGATTGTCGCCTTAGACTTCGCAGCATCGCTGGCTGTAGCAAGTCTCGTGCCACCAGGATACATTTCGTAACTTCCGGTAGCGGGAGCGTCTAAGGTGTCGCTGTGATCGCCGATCAACGAGTAGTCGGCGCCAATGATTTCTAGCAATCTCTTGATTTCTCGGAGATTGCCAACGTAGGTGTCGAAGCCAGGGATTACGTTTATCCTATCCTTGGCATCGCTGGCCGTTTTGCCGTTGCCAACCGAGTCTCCCTGTTCATCTAGCGAAACAAGCTCGCTAAGAATGCTTTTAAGCATGCTGTCATAGCCGTTTAAATGGGACCCCACAAAGCTTGGCGTGTGGGCAGATGGTACGGGCAGAGAGTCGTCTATGACTTGCGCCTCTCGAGCCTTGACTACGTAGTTTTGTATGTCATCGCCAATAACCTCGGCCATGCAGGTCGTGCTCACTGCTACCATCGACGGCTTGTAGAGGGCGGTGGCGTTCTCTAAAGCATCGACCAGATTGCTCAAGCCGCCGAATACTGCTGCCTCCTCGGTCATCGACGACGACACCGCGGGCACTGGCTCACGAAAATGACGACTGAAATGTGTTCTAAAGTAGGCTACGCACCCTTGAGAACCGTGTATCAATGGTAAGGTCCTCTCGAAGCCCAACGCCGCCAGCACGGCTCCGAGTGGTTGACAAGCCCTCTCCGGATTCACTACCAGTGCCTCACGAGCAAAGTTGGCATCCCGATATTCATCGGTTCGACTCCACTCGCGCACCCTCGCTACTTCGTCATCAGCGCAGGGCGATTCGAACTCTAATTTGCGCTCAAACTGAGCCTGGTAAATTTCAGATCCAAACACCGTAGAGTGGTCTTCGATCTTAAGCTGATCGTCTCCTGGTGTCATTTGTTGTCCTCTCTGTCGGTATCTTTCTGACTGACACCGGAATACTCTTGCCAAGGTGCCGTCATTAATTTCCAAACGGGGCTATTGATCGCCATGTCCATGTCTCTTGCGAAGACTCCGAACCCCTCCACACCGTGATACGGTCCGGAGTAGTCCCACGAATGCATCTGGCGAAACGGTAGGCCCATCTTGTGAAATACGTACTTCTCTTTTATGCCGGCGCCCATCAGATCTGGCTGGAGGCGTTCGGCGAGTTTCTCTAATTCGTAGGCGCTCGGATCGTCATAAAGTACGGTCGCATCTTTGACTTCCGCATATGTCCGCTGGTAGTCGTCGTCGTGGCCAAATTCGTAGCCAGTACCTACTACCTTCATTCCGAGGTCTTCGTATGCACCTACCGTGTGTCGGGGCCTGAGTCCTCCGACTAAAAGCATTACTTTTCGGCCCGCCAACCTAGGTCCGTATGCTTCACGAACTGCCTTGAAGTGTGCCTCGTAAGAGGCGATAGCTTCCTCCGTTTTCCCGATGATTGTCTCGTCAAACAGTGCAGCAATTCGTCGCATGCTCTCGACGATCTTCGTCGGACCGAAAAAGTTATACTCCTCCCAAGGGATTCCGTACTCCTTCTCCATAGTCTCGCAGATGTAGTTCATCGAGCGATAGCAGTGGATAAGGTTGACCTTCGCCTTATGAGCATTGGCCAGCTCGCTCAGAGTCCCATCGCCGGACCACTGAGCTACAACTCGCAATCCCATATCTTCTAGGATTCGTCTCGATGCCCAAGCATCCCCACCGATGTTGTAGTCGCCGATTAGCGCCACGTCATAAGGCGTGCCATTCTCCAACTCGCCGGTACCGAGCACCCAGTCTCTAATCGCATCGTTTGCAATGTGGTGTCCAAGAGACTGGCTAACACCGCGAAAACCTTCGCAGCGCACCGGAACTACTGGAACTCCCAAAGCCTCGCTTGAAGATCTAGCCACCGCTTCTATATCGTCTCCGATCAGTCCGACGGGACACTCTGACTGGACAGAGATACCCTTAAGGAGCGGAAATAACGTAGCTATCTCCTCGCAGATCTTCGCTAGTTTCTTGTCCCCTCCAAAGACGATGTCACGTTCTTTGAAGTCGCTCGTAAACTGCATCGCCACGAAACTGTCTATTCCAAGTTCACCTCTTGCATAGTTTCGCCGTCCAGCCCAGGAATATTGACCGCACCCAACCGGTCCGTGGCTGATGTGTACAACGTCTTTGATCGGACCCCAAACGACGCCTTTCGACCCGGCATATGCGCACCCTCGTGCGGTCATCACACCGGGCCTCGACTTCATGTTCGACTTGACCTGGCATTCCTTATCTTGCCCGCTGGGATCGTTTGGCTTAAGATGCTTCAGCCTGTCCTTTTTTGCTTTAGCGGGAAAGGCCGCGAGGATCTCCTCGATCATCGCTTGAGTCACACCGCGCTGCTCCAGAAGATCGCTGGCTTCCAATTGACCGATAGTCTGTTCTGGCGCCGTC
>JAKAPB010000338.1 GCA_021823045.1 Actinomycetes bacterium
TAGTCGATGGGATCTCACCTTGCGGAGTGAAAATGAATCAATCTCTATGCCAATAGTGCTGATATCAGAGCTCAATAAGGCCGGTCGGTGAATGAATACTGACTCACGCTCCTAGATGAGATCAAGCTGCCGTCCCCGAAGCGCCAGCCACCAGCCTCCTGGCGCAGTGAGGTCAGAAGGACCTGTTGGCCCGGCGAATCCAGTCCAGTTAATCCCGGCGATCCGCTTCAGTTCGAAACCAGGTGGGTAACTCGGCGTAGGCCTTTGGGCAATGCTTCCCGAAGATCGAACTATCTGTCACAAGATGTAGATCTAGCTCCAGTCAGATCAGTAGCCCCTTAGCTCTTATTGTTGATCTCGACCCGGGAATTATCTCCGATCACAAGACGGGTCGCCGATGGCAGAGTCGCCCTCTCTGATACTCTCGCTCGCTTACCCACGATCGAACCCTCCATCCGGACTATGTCGGAGATAGCGCTCTCATTGAGGATTATGGAGTACTCGACTTCAGACCGCTCGATCACGCACCCCCGCCCTATCGCAGTGTAAGGTCCGATAAAACTGTCCTCTATCACCGCATCTGGGCCGATAATGGCCGGACCCCTAACGATCGAGCGGACGATCTTCGCTCCCAGTCCAACCTCAACCCGACCGTCAACCTTAGAATACTCGTCAACCTCGCCCAAGATCGAAGGCTCGATCATCTCGAGTGCCAATCGGTTTCCATCCAACAGCGCCTCAGGTTCGCCGAGGTCCTTCCAGTAGCCGTCTACCACCTGAGAATTCACCCGATAGTTCGAACTGATCAACCAATCAATAGCGTCGGTAATTTCAAGCTCTCCCCTAGCGGACGGTTTGATCGAACGGACCGCTTCATGGATCGTCTTGTCGAAAAGGTAGACCCCGACCAGGGCTAGATCGGACGGTGGGATCCTAGGCTTTTCGATAAGTCTTATTACCTTCCCCGACGAATCGAGTTCGGCTACCCCGAATCGGTGCGGGTCCGGAACCTTTGCAAGAAGAATCTGGGCGGTAACTCCAGCTTCTCTTTGCCTAAAGCTCTCGATGAACTCCTCCACCCCTTTGAGGATGAAGTTATCACCTAGGTACATCACAAAATCGTCCTCGGCCAAGAACTCCCTGGCTATCAGCACACAGTGGGCGAGCCCGAGAGGCTTTTCTTGCTCGATATAGGTGATCTCCAAACCAAAGAGCGATCCATCACCTAGCGCCTCTTTTACCTCTTCCCTAGTATCGCCGACGATCACTCCGACCTCTTTGACTCCCGATTTTGCAATGGACTCGAGACCATAGAAGAGGATCGGCTTATTGGCGATCGGCACAAGCTGCTTAGCGGAGGTGTAGGTTATCGGCCGTAGTCGAGTTCCGCTACCCCCGGACAGAACGAGCCCTTTGATCTTTGACTGAGCCATTTTGATAGAGATTTGCCCTTCTCGAACTTGGTCGGTTCAAGCTAGCTTAAGGCCTAGCTCGCGACTTATGACCAACCTCTGGATCTCAGAAGTCCCTTCGCCTATCTCTAGGATCTTCGAATCGCGAAAATGCCTAGCGACTGGGGTCTCGTCGATGAATCCAGAACCGCCAAAGATCTGGGTTGCATCCCTGGCAATGGTAACGGCGGCCTCGCTCGAAAAAAGTTTGGCGATAGCAGCTTCCTTCTTGAATGGTAGACCTGCGTCCTTCAAAGCAGCGGCCTTATAGGTAAGGGTCCTAGCGGCCTCGATCGCAACCGCCATGTCAGCAAGTTTGAAGGCCACGGCTTGGTTGGTTCCAATAGCCTTTCCAAATGCAACCCTCGACTTTGCATAGGCGAGCGACTCGTCCAAGCAGCCCTGAGCGAGCCCTACCGCTAGCGCAGAGATAGCAATCCTCCCGTCGTCGAGGATCGATAAGAACTGGGCGAGACCCTTCCCGGGCGTGCCAAGGAGTGCGTGGTCGGGAACGAAAACCTCGTCAAGGCTTATCCCATGGGTGTCAGAGGCGTGCCAACCCATCTTACGATACGGGGGATCTATCGTCAGACCCTTCGATCCAGATTCTACAATGAAGGCGCTGACCCCTTCTTCGCTTCGTGCTGTAACGGTAATCACAGATGTAATCGGCGTTCCGGAATTGGTAATGAAAGCTTTAGACCCGCTGATCAAATAGCCGCCGTCAACCTTCGTCGCCTTGGTTTGCGACGCTCCTGCGTCAGATCCGGCCCCAGACTCCGTCAGGCCAAAGGCCCCCAGCGACTCTCCCTTGCACAACGATGGAAGGTATGCGGCCTTCTGCTCATCATCTCCAAAGCTGAAGATCGGATTCGCGCCTAAACCCACGCCAGCAGAGAGGGTTATCGCCACCGATGAATCCGCCCTCGCCAGTTCCTCAATTGCGACGCACAGAGTCGAAAATGGCGCATCAGATCCACCGTAGATAGCGGGGAAGATAAGCCCAAAAAGTCCCATTTCCCCCATCTTCTTTATCGTCTCCAATGGGAAAGTATGATCTCTATCCCAAATGGCCGCGTGGGGGGCGACTTCCTTTTCGGCAAAATCTCGCACCACCGATCGAAACTCGTCTTGCTCTTGTGCGAACTCGAGATCCATATCGAGGCTCCTCTGTTTCAATAAGTGGTATCAGGGAAAAATACTATCCCTATTCAAGCCGCCAAGTAGATACCGACTCCACTTAGGTCGCCAACGGACGAATATGTATAACGTCTCCTGCCGAAACGGCCCTCACACAACTCTCTATAGCTACCAAGAGTTCTCCGGTAGGGGCGATATCCAGGGCCACTCCTTCGAAGGAGTCCTCGGCCATCTCAACTGAGATCAGTCTCCCGATAGTGATGCACCTTCGCCTGTAGTAGGAGGTCTCATCGATAAAACCATTTTTCTCGTAGAGGTGGAGATAGTGACGAGCAAGCTTATCCAGAAAGCGGTCTAACAGGGATTTCGGACCCTTTGTTTTCGCTCCGAGCTCCACAGAGACAGCAGTTGCGGGCCTATGGAGCTCCGCCAGATCTTCCGTGGTCCAGTCGAGATTGACCCCCAGCCCGACGACGACCTGAACCGAGTCTTTGAATACCCTCGATTCGGCGAGTATCCCGCCGAGCTTCTTTTCATCGACGTAGAGATCGTTCGGCCACTTCAGACCCACCTTTATTGGGTAGATATCCTCGATGGCTTCTGCCATAGCTACCGCTGACAAAGAGGGCACGACGTGCAGCTGAGAAGGTGGCAGCTTGGGTTCGAATAGCACCGAGACCAAAAGCGAAGAATCTGGCTTGGAATTCCAAGACCGCTCCAACCTCCCCCGTCCACCGGTCTGAAATCTAGCCGTAACGACCAGGCCTTCACCAGTATCCGCCCCAAGGCGATCTATGATATACCGATTGGTGGAATCGACTGAATCTAGATCGATGACCTCAAAATTTACTTTGTTAGGAACGTTGTTTGGTAGCTTTTCATCTCCCACAGGTGTTAGGTTAGGCCGAATAGAGAAAGGGTCGAGTTGTTTAACAAGCTTTTAGTGGCGAATCGCGGCGAAATCGCCGTGAGAATTATCCGCACGGCCAAAGAACTCGGCAAGATC
>JAKAPB010000339.1 GCA_021823045.1 Actinomycetes bacterium
GTGGCTGCCGAACGCTTAGAGCGGTTCTTCTCGGAGGATGGGGTTTCGGCTGAGCCTTCGCCTTGGAGAATGGTTGTTGTTCCAGCAAGTTTCAGCTCTAACGGCAAAGTTGCCATCGGTGAACTTTCAAGGAGCGACTCCTTGGAGCTCAGGGTTGACGGAGTCCATTCGACGCTTTCTAGCTCCAAAGAGTCTTATTTCAGATCGGCCCATGCTTTGTCCCTTGCGGAATGCGAAGAACTTGGCTGGCCGAGTTTTATGGTAGCGCTAAAGACCGATCGGGAAATGGCGCCATGCAATGAGGGATGCCCAATTGCGGAAACAAACGTTCTGTCGCTCTTGACGATCGATTTTTCGCTGGAGTCGAGGATCGAGTTCATGATAAGCGGTTGGAGGCCGGCCAACGGTGACGACTTGGTTGTTTTCGTAGCTGAGTCGGTTCCTCACGGTGGGCAGGCAGTTGATTCGGTCGAAGACGGCTACGCCAAGTTGGTGGGAGCTGCTAGAGATTTCGTGTCTGGGATGAGCACAAAGGACGATTTGAGAAGGGCCAGATCTCAATTCGAAGTAAGGGAGGCTATCGCTATCGCTGCCATTAAATCTCTTGGAGCCGACAGAACTCATTTCGAACACAAGTTGGCTGTTCAGAGGAGGGTTTTGGGACTGGGTCTGACGAGAGAATCTGAAGGTCTTTGCCTTTCACGTGAGAGGCGAGTCGAATTTGAAGTTGGAATCTGAGGTATTTGCTTATGCAATCACCGTATGGAATGTAAATAAAACCCATTCTTGACGAATGCCTTTAAATATCCGGAAAATTTGTGTACCCTATTTATCGGTGCAGGCTGTGTGCCAGGTCGAGTATTCGTAGCTTTCGGCATGAATATCTTTTGGAGGGTGGAGTGAAGGTTCCTTTAAACGTTGGTGACTTTTTGCGCCGTGGTGCGGAGGTCTATCCAGATCGCTTGGCACTTGTCGACGATCCAGAGGCGAAGGGTACTTTGGGCAGACTGACGTACCGCCAACTGAATTCCAAAGTCAAGAATATGGCTAGGGTCTTGGAAGATATGGGCGTGGCCGTGGGGGACAGGGTAGCCCTCATAAGCCCTAATTCGGGTAAGTTCCTCGTCTCTTACTATGGAGTTAGCGGATATGGGCGGATTCTCGTTCCAGTGAACTATCGGCTCAATTCCGAGGAAGTCGAATACATAGTCGAGCATTCCGGTTCTCAAATAGTTCTTGTCGACCCAGAGTTCCAACACCTCGTTGCGGGCGTAAACGTGAAGTCGATAATTGTCCTCGACGGCATTGAGGATGCAGAACTCTTCGCCGATCTGGGGGACAAGCCAGAACCTACACCATGGGAGGGCGACGAGGACTTCACTTGCTCTATTAATTACACCTCTGGAACTACTGCTAGGCCCAAGGGTGTCCAGATGACCCATCGAAACGCCTGGCTAAATGCTGCTACATTCGGGTGGCACACGACGGTAACCGACCGCGACACTCTCCTGCATACACTTCCGATGTTCCACTGTAACGGGTGGGGCATGCCCTATGCAGTTACGGGCATGGGAGGAACCCACGTGATACAGCGCAAAATCGACGGCGAATCGATATTGGCTAACATTGAGAACGAAGGGGTAACCCTTGCCTGTGGTGCGCCAGCGGTATGGGCGGCGACACTCGACGCAGCGACCAAGAGAAGCGCTGCTAATAGGCCGATTCCCGGAAAGTCAACTATGAGGATAGTAATGGCCGGAGCTGCACCCCCATCAAAGACGATCGAAAGAGTTGAGACCGAGCTTGGATGGGAGTTCATACAGATCTATGGCTTGACCGAGACGTCTCCGGTCCTCACGGTAAATAGAACCCGCTCTGAATGGGATGATTTGACCGCCGAGGAGCGATCCAAACTGCTGTCACGAGCTGGAACTCCAGGTATCGGGACGCAGATCGAAATAGATTCGACCGGGGAAGTGCTAGCCAAGTCGAACGTGGTTTTCCAGGGATATTGGAACAATCCTGACGCAACCGCTGAAGCGATGGCGGGAGGATTCTTCCACACCGGAGATGGCGGGACAAAAGAAACTGGCTATTTGACCATCTCTGACCGGAAGAAAGACGTCATCATTACCGGTGGTGAAAATGTATCTTCGATTGAGGTAGAAGACGCACTATTCCAACACCCTGCGGTTGCCGAGGTTGCGGTAATTGGAGTTCCAGATGACAAATGGGGCGAAGCGATCAAGGCGCTCGTCGTGTTGAGGCCTGACGTCCAGGTTACCGAGCAAGAATTGATCGAGTTTTGTCGCGGTCGAATCGCTCACTATAAGTGCCCTCGATCCGTCGAGTTTCGTGACACCCTGGCCCGCACCGCAACTGGCAAGTTGCAGAAGTTTAAGCTTCGCTCCCCGTACTGGGAAGGCCGAACGAGAATGGTTAACTAGTACCTAAGCCGGATATCAGAGGTCGGTGATGAGCTTAAACTCTTCGCCGGCCTCTTTTTTGTTCCAGCGAAGTGAGACTGCCTCTGCTTGGTGCGCTACGGTATCGGCAAGTTGAGACATCGCAGCGTCTGATACCTCCCCAGAAATTCCCAGCGTACTTTCGTATTGCGACCGATGCTGAAGGAGTGCCGTTACCTTAGAGTCGAGGTAGTCCCCGGTGGTTTCGAAGTGATCTGGCTCGTCAGCTTCCCACAGGAGAAGCGCATTTGGTCGGTGCCTTGGTAGCTTATGTTCAGGGAAAAACAGCGGATCTCGTGCCGCGACTATCGAGTCACAGGTGATCCACCCGGCGTTTCGGTGGTCTGGGTGTAATCTGTACCGCTTGAACGGGTCGTGACCGAGGATTACTTCGGGCTTAATTCGTCTGATTAGGTAAGCAACTTCGGATCGTTCCTTTGGCGTTGACTCCAATTCCCCGTCGATTCTCCCGAGGAAATGTACTTCGGCGGAGGGCGAGATTGTCCTGGCAGCTTCGATTGCTTCAATCCTGCGTGTGTCGGCTAGTTCGCCCGCGTCCCTATGCTCGTCCCAAGTCCCCTTTGAACCATCAGTGAGAATTAGGTAGTGGATTTTGCAGTCTTCTCGAGCCCACTTAGCGAGTGTTCCACCGCAGCCAAATTCTATGTCGTCGGGATGTGCTCCAATTGCCAGGGCGATAGCTGGCGTCGGCATGTCAGCGGTGGTGGGTTGGTCTTGCACCTTTAGATAGGTTGCTAGGTTGGTCAAGTTCGGGTTCTCCTTTTATTTGCCGCAGTGCGGACTAGCTGGTCCATCAGCTTGAGGTAGTCGAAGCCACGCGACTGTGCCAAGTCCAGATCCTCGCGGTCGTCCAAGTCCAATGCCAGTAGCGGATCCTTCACCACCATTGGCGCCAGTGAGCGGCTAAAGGCCTCCCGGAGATGGGCAGAGTACGAATTTTCTCCGAAGTGGAATCTGAATCGGCCAGTTTCAAGGGGCGAAACCGGCAGCGCTATTGCGTTAGTTCCAAGCAAGTGTCTATCTGGTGCGATAACAATTTGGTTGCTTAGCGCCAGAAAAGAGAGGTCTTTAGTGAAGGGAAGGTCTGAATGCGCCACGACGACGTGGGTA
>JAKAPB010000340.1 GCA_021823045.1 Actinomycetes bacterium
CTCTTCGATCAGTGGTTTGTCCGGCTGATACCTGAAGGAGACCTCTTTGAGGTTCACGTGTCCCTGGATCTGGTTCGGAAGAT
Source organism: Actinomycetes bacterium (assembly GCA_021823045.1). Next base: position 84 of record JAKAPB010000340.1, read on the forward strand.
CTACCTGATCAGAGAGTGGCTCCTCTTCTTTGGCATCGAGCAGTTCAAATACCCTCTCCGCAGAAGCGAGACCAGACTGCAGCATGTTCATCTGGCTCGCAATCTGGGTCATCGGCTGGGTGAACTGCCTGGCGTATTGAGTAAATGCGACGACATTACCAAAGGACATCGCCCCCGTAGCCACTCGATAACCACCCAGGACTGCGATGATGACGTAGTTGACGTTAGAGAAAAACTGCATCATCGGCTGAATGATCCCAGAGTAGAACTGGGCCTTGAAGCTCGCCTGATACATCTTCTCATTCAGACCATCGAATACCTCCATGGAGCTATTACGCCGCCCAAAGACCTGCACCAAGGAGTGCCCGGTATGCATAGCCTCGACGTGTCCGTTTAGCGCTCCGGTATCTCTCCACTGCGACGCGAACTGGACCTGAGACAGCTTCGCAATCCGGGCGGCACCAATGATCGCCAAGGGGACAGTGATGATCGAAGCGAGTGCCAAAAGTGGCGATATCCAAAACATCATCGCCAAGACTCCGATTATGGTGAGTGCGGATGTTAGCAGCTGGCTGAGTCCCTGCTGGATGACCGTCGATATGTTATCGATGTCGTTCGTTACTCGGCTCAGAATATCGCCGTGCGGATGGGTGTCGAAGTAGCTCAGAGGCAGCCTCGCGAGCTTCTCTTCGACGTCTTTTCGCATAGTAGAGACGGTCCTTTGAGCCACTCCCGCCATGATGTAGGACTGGGCCCAGCTGAAAAGCGATCCAACCACGTAGACAAGAGCTGCGAGAAGAACCAAATTCTTCAACGAAACGAAGTCAACCCCGTTAGACGGTCGGATCCCCATGGAGGAGATCATCGAAGCGAAGTTCGACTTTCCGTGGGCTGCGAGGTACTTGCTGACGCAAGCGGCTTGGTTATTGCACTTTGCAAAGAGCTCTTTTACTTGAGACGTCGAACCGATTATCCCTGAGAAGATGACATTAATGGCATCGCCTAAGAGCTTCGGGCCGATGACTGTGAACGTCACGCTAAATGACCCAAGGAGAAGAGCGGCAATTAGTTTGGGTGACTCAGGCTTTAGCCTTCCGGCGGAACGCTTAATTGCAACCTTTGAATCCTTCGTCTTCCTGACGGGTCCTCCCATCCCACCCTGAAGACCCCCTGGTCTTGCGCCACGTCCGGCTAACATTATGCTGCTCCTTGGGTCTGCTGGGACTCTACTATCTCTCGGTATTCGTTACAACTCTCTATCAGTTCCTCGTGAGTTCCGACACCGACAACCCTCCCGTCGTCAAGCACGATTATCTCGTCTGCACCCATGATGGTCGAGACACGCTGGGCAACTATCACGACGGTCGCCCCGGAAAGTTCGGACTTCAGCGCTCCACGAAGCCGTGCATCGGTTGCTGCGTCCAAGGCCGAAAAACAGTCGTCGAAAAGGTAGACCGACGGCCTCTTCACGAGCGCTCTAGCAATGCAAAGCCTCTGTCTCTGACCGCCTGAAACGTTAGTTCCGCCCTGCTCTATCGGACTGTCGAGGCCGTCGGGCATCTCTGAAACGAACTGCTTCGCCTGGGCGATCTCGAGGGCCTTCCAAAGCTCTTCGTCAGAGGCTTCAGGCCTACCAAAGCGCAGGTTCTCTGCGACGCTACCCGCAAAGAGGTAAGAGGCTTGGGGGACGATACCAATGTCATGCCAGAGCGACTCCAACTCCTGTTTAGCGACATCTACTCCATTTACCTCCACCCTGCCTACCGTCGGGTCGAAAAACCTCGGGATCAAATTCAGTAGGGTCGTCTTACCTGACCCGGTTCCTCCGATGATCGCAGTAGTTTTGTGGGCTTCAATGGTGAAGTTCAAATCGTGTAATACCGGCTCCTCGCCTCCGAAGTAGGCGAAATCGACCTGCTTGAAGTCGACCCGGCCATTGCGGGTGGTGGGGGCGGTAGGAGAAGTAGGTTCCTTCACCGTTGTTTCAGTAGCCAAAACCCCTTCGATGCGATCGGCGCAAGCGATTGCCCGAGGAAGAAGTACCACGACGAAAACCGCTATCATCACCGAGAAGAATATCTGCGCTATGTAGGTGATAAAGGCGACGAGGTTGCCAACCGGCATCTGCCCGTTACTTATGAGGTGACCCCCGAACCAAACAACCGCCACGGTCGACAGGTTCAAAATAGCCATTAACGCCGGCATTGCGAGGGCAAAGACTCGGTTGATACTTAGTGCTGTTGAGGTGAGGTCCGCGTTGGCTCCCTCAAACCTGACCTCCTCCTCCTTAGTCTTTATGAAGGCCCTGATTACCCTGATTCCGGTAATTTGCTCTCGAAGAATCTGGTTTATCTTGTCGATCTTGAGCTGCATCGACTGAAAACGCGGGACCACTGTCCGGATCATGAGCGTGAGCACAAGGGCCATCAAGGGGACGACGACCACGATGACCAAAGAGAGGTGGACGTCCTCCCTAAGGGCCATCAGGATACCACCCACGCCCATGATCGGCGCCATGACCATCATCGTCAGGGCGACCTGGACAAAGAGTTGTATCTGCTGGACGTCGTTGGTATTCATTGTAATTAGCGCTGGAGTCGAGAAGTGGACCATGTCGTGTTCGGAAAATGACTGGACCCGGTCGAAGATCAGCCTCCGCAGGTCCCTTCCCATACCCATCGAAGTCCTTGAGGCAAAGTAGACCGCCACGACGGAGATTGCACCCAACACGAGTGTGATCCCGATCATAAACCCGCCGGTCCGCCAGATATATCCGAGGTTGCCCGTTACGACTCCGTCATTGATCAGATTTGCATTGAGGTTAGGAAGGTAAAGGTTGCCAACCGTCTGGATAGCGATCAGCGCCATAACCAAAGAGATCGCCCGGTAGTAAGGCTTCGAAACCTTCAACAGTAGACGCCACAGCATTTTTCCTCAATTCAACGCTATACAAAAAAGACCTCTATGAGACCCTAGCCAGCGGAGGGTGTCACTATGTTTCAGTTCTGCCACTTTTTAACCAAGCTCACCCGGCGAGAAAACGAAGAGGTTAGAAGGTGCTAACCAGGATCTCCCTAGATAAACGCTCTTCTAATCGCGATGCAATCCAAGCTCCTGATCGTCTCGGGAGGAATCGTCTGGCGACAGATGCCACCTTTCGGCGAGCAAATCTGGACTAACGTCCCGGGCTTGGGACCTAACCCAAATCTAGCGTCTGTGGTCTTGATGGCAAAAGGAGTTGCAAAAGTCACCCGCCAACGGGCAAAGCGACTTGCACCAAGGCAACCGAAGTGGTATCTTTTTTCTTCAGTTGTCACGAGGTGCCCCAAATTCGGCCGTTGGTCGTGGGGAGAATCGGGAATCCGGTTTAATTCCGGAGCGGGCCCGCCACTGTAATCGGGGAGTCTGCGCCCATCATGCCACTGGGGTTTTCCCCGGGAAGGCGGGCGCTGATAGCGATCCGAGAGCCAGGAGACCGGCCTCGTTGACCACGATAGCTACCCGTGGAAC
>JAKAPB010000341.1 GCA_021823045.1 Actinomycetes bacterium
TATCCCCAAATCGGATCTCGTCTACCGCGATAGCGTCATTCTCGTTGACCACAGGAATTGCTCCTAAGTTCCAAAGCTCCGAAATCGTCTGCCTGGCCCGCAGGTATTGCCTTCGATCCGAGAAGTCTCCAGGATCGAGGAGGACCTGGCCGACCTTCAGACTCCGTTGAGCGAAAAGCATTCGATATGCTTCGATAAGTCGGCCCTGTCCAACGGCAGACGCCGCCTGCAACACGGCAACGTCGTTCGGTCGATTAGAGCCAAAACCAAGCTCAAATAGTCCGGCGGCAATTGCTCCGGAAGTGACGAGCACAAACTGATTCCTAAGAGCACTCAGCTCGGATATCTCTCCAGCTACTCGGTCGAGCAGACCCAGGCTAGTACCGCCATGCTCATTGGTCACAGAAGACGACCCGAGCTTGACCACGACCTTCACCTATCTAGCCTCCCCGTCGTATTCAAAGCTAAGGTCGCCGATGATAACTTCGTCCCCAGCTTTAGCTCCAGCCCGCCTAAGTGCCTTATAGACACCCATTCTCTCGAGTCTCCGCTGTGCGATCTGAAGGGCACTAGGATCACCCAGATCGGAAAGGCCGACCGACTTTAAGACGTCGCGACCCTCCACCACAAACTTGTTATGGCCGAGTCTAAGTACCTCGAATCCCATAGCCTCGAGTGGCCGCAGAACGACCCGGGGCCGCAGCGGCGCCGGCGTCTCATCCGCCTTGGAAACCCTTTGCGCTAGATACTTTATCAACGAAGGAACTCCAAATCGGGTCGAGGTAGATACCGCCCGATCGATTTCGATCCCAAACGCACTCTTCACCAAGTCAAGGAGCATCTCCGGGTTGTCGCTGGGCAAAGGCGAAAGTTCGCCAAGGAGGTCGACCTTGTTGCCAACGACGACCTCTGGCCTCTCCGCTAGCTCAGGAAGGTACTCGGCCACCTCTTGCTTCAAGACTCGATACTGCTCTTTGGGCGGATACTCCGCCCCAGCGGAGAGATCTAACACGTAGGCGAGGATTCTCGCTCTCTCGATATGGCGCAAAAACTCGTGGCCGAGTCCACGACCTTGTGCAGCGCCTTCAATCAACCCAGGAACGTCAGCCACGATAAAATCCCGAGAGCCGTCCATTTGGACCACTCCAAGGTTTGGCTCCAGCGTGGTAAACGGATAGTTAGCGATCTTCGGTCTAGCCCGAGAAATCACCGAGATTAAAGATGACTTGCCGACGTTTGGAAATCCGACGAGGGCGACGTCTGCGGCCAGCTTCAGCTCGAGGTTAAACCAGGTGTCCTCGCCAGCCTCGCCCTGTTCAGCAAAGGCGGGTGCCCTACGCGAATTGGAGAGAAACCGGGCATTCCCCTTGCCACCGCGACCACCACGAGCGGCTCTCCACCGGAGTTCGTCCTCCGCCAGATCGACCAGCACCTGACCTTCGAGGTCCTTGACAATCGTTCCTATCGGAACGTAGACAAATACCTCTTCGCCCCGCTTGCCAATCTTCTTCTTTGATCCACCGTGCGTGCCATCTTCGGCCCGTCTAAAAGGCTGATCACGAAAGCCGATCAGCGAGGAGACGTTGAATGACGCCACCAACCACACGTCGCCGCCGCCGCCGCCGTCGCCGCCGTCGGGTCCGCCTTTATCTACATAAGCTTCTCGACGAAATGAAACCGCGCCAGCACCACCGTCGCCGGCTCGCGCGTGTAGCTGTGCCCTGTCGACGAATTCGGCCAATTTAGTCCAGTCATCTACTCCCCAGACCTACCGGGGACACCAAAGACCCTTAGTCAGGCCTGCGAATCGGAAAGGATGTCGACAAGCTTCCGGCCCCTGCGGGACCCGAACTTAACCTTCCCCGCCGCTGTTGCGAACAAAGTATCGTCGCCACCACGACCCACATTAACGCCAGGATGGAACTTAGTCCCTCTCTGACGAACGATAATCGCTCCGGCCCTTACCTCGGTCCCATCAAAAACCTTGACGCCTAATCTCTGAGCATTTGAGTCGCGGCCGTTCCTTGTAGAACCTCCGCCCTTCGTCTTAGACATCTCACTCCCTAAAAATACGGGTATGACCCGAAAAACTCTAACTTACGCGGAAATGGAGGTGACTTTGATCACCGAATAATGCTGTCTGTGTCCCCAGCGCTTGCGCTGGTTGGCCTTAGACTTGTACTTGAAACCGATAATCTTCGGTCCTTTAGCTTCGCCTACGACCACCGCCATTACCGAAGTTCCGGCCAAGTCTGCTGGTTTTGACAGCACGCGATCCCCATCAACCACCAAGACGGGAGTGAAATTAACCTCGGCACCATCGGGGGTGCCCAAAAGCTCCACCGCTACTACCGAGCCCTCTTCGACTCGCTCTTGTTTTCCACCGGTACTTATGATTGCGTACATAGCCCAACCATCCTATACGTCTCTGAGCAATACCTGATCAAAGATGATTCCTCTACCACCACAGTTTGGGCAGTTTTCCGAAAAAACTTCGACTAAACCTTCTGAAACCCGCTGACGAGTCATTTCCACCAGCCCCAGTTGACTCATGTCATACACGTGAGTCTTGGTCTTATCCCTCGCCAGTGCTGCCCTAAAGGCGCGCATCACATCTTCACGATTTTCTTTAATCAACATATCTATGAAGTCGATCACTATAATCCCACCGATGTCTCGGAGGCGCAGCTGCCGTGCAATTTCTTCCACCGCTTCAAGGTTATTCCTATGAATAGTCTCTTCCAAAGAGACGGTTCCCACGTTTTTACCGGTGTTTACGTCGATAACTGTCAGAGCCTCGGCTCGGTCGATAACGATAGATCCGCCTGAGGGAAGCCAGACCTTTCTCTCCAAAGCCTTGTGAAGCTGTTCATGGACATGATAAGACTCGAATACCGGGATCTGCCTCGAGGCGTTGTCGTAGTACTCCACTCTGTCCGCCAACTCCGGAGAGATCGCCGACACATAGCTTACGACCTCTTCGTAGAGTTCAAAATTGTCGATTACAATTCCCCGGTAGTTACGATTAAACTCTTCCCTAACGACCCTGAGGGCGACCTGCGGCTCTCGGTAGAGCAGAGTAGGGGCATGGGCCAACCGAGCCCTGGTCTCTATCTTGTCCCAGATCTCCTTCAGCCTCGCCACGTCACGCTTGAGTTCGTCTGGCGACGAACCCTCCGCAGCGGTGCGAACGATCACGCCAAAACCCTCCGGCTTGACGTCATCAAGTATCTTTCGAAGGCGCTTTCGCTCGTCATCTGGAAGCCTCTTCGAAATCCCGTAGCTGTTCGAGTTCGGGATAAGTACGACGAAACGTCCCGGCAGCGATACCTCCTGGGTGAGGCGGGCTCCCTTGGATCCAATTGGATTCTTCGTCACCTGGCAGATCACTGTCTGTCTCGGCCTAAGGAGCTGTTCGATCCTAACGTTACGATCGCCAACTTCGATATCGTCGCGCTCAAACCTGACATCGCCCCGGTATAAAACGGCATTCTTGGAAGTGCCAATATCGACAAAGGCGGCTTCCATCCCCGGTAGGACATTGGTTACACGACCAAGGTAAATATTTCCATCGATGCAGATCGGA
>JAKAPB010000342.1 GCA_021823045.1 Actinomycetes bacterium
GCGAGTTCGACTCCTACAACCCAAACTACCCCACCCCTAAAAACCTTCAGATATTTGCTCATTCGCCGGTACTGTGTCGCAACGTACCTTACTTTTCGGACATGTCATACTATGTAGCGTCCTCGGGTGCCGGGGTATTCGCCACCGGAACCAACCTCTGGATAGCCTCGATGACTACCTGGGTATGTCCCCCACCACTCAGTGGATGCCCAATAGCACCAGTGGTGAAAATGACCGAAAACGTACTAAACGCCTTTGGAAATGGTCCAGCGGGGCCTAAATACCCTTCCATTTCAAATGCCTACCAGGTCTACCGGCACCCACCTATTCCCCCACTCACGCCGTACATACCGCCGCCAGCGCCAACGACGACCACAACGACCATTCCCCGCGACGGCTGCCCGTCGTCCTCGACCACAAACCCAGGTTCATCCACCCCATCGCCAGGTACCGGAACCACAAATCCGTGTACGACCACTACCACCATTGCGGGATCTACCACCACCACCTATCCCGGGGAAACGACTACGACGACACCCTCTCAGACGACGACAACGACCATTTCCGGGACAACCACGACGACTCAGGGGTCAACTACAACGACGACGGCAACGGCAACGGCTCCATAATTTCCCACTTGCCACCAGGCTGATTTCGGCATCAACCGACCTTGGGTGGTTCGTTGATCTTGGTAGTAGTAACTGCGGTAATGCGAGATTAAGCGGAGCTTCATTCCCGAAGGAGTAGCCACACCAGAACGACTTAGGCAAGTGGGCAACTCTCGATAAAGTAAAGAAATTTAACTTATAAGGAATAATTGAAAATGCAACTAGTTTTAACTGCTAGACGCTAAAGTCATATCTAAGCAAGTCAAAGATCAAAGAAATGAGGAAAAAATGGCAGCAAAGACGGCGACAGAGCTGGGCCTAGCAACCGGAAAGTGGACTATTGACCCGGTTCACTCCCAGATCGGCTTCTCGGCGAGGCACATGATGGTCTCCAAGGTACGTGGATATTTCACGGAATTCTCGGGTGACGTTGAAGTCGCAGAAGATCTCACACAATCGACGGTATCGGTAACGATTCAGGCCGCTTCAATCACAACCCGCCAAACCGACCGTGACAATCACGTACGTTCATCCGACTTCCTCGATGTAGAGAACCACCCAACCCTCACATTTGTATCCAAGAGGATCACTCCAGCCGGATCGAATTGGGAGCTCACCGGTGACCTAACCATCCGCGGCGTCACCAAGGAAACAACCTTCGACTTAGAGTTTGACTCGGTCGGCCCCGATGCCTACGGCGGCGTCCGTGCGGGACTTACCGCAACCACAAAGATTTCCAGGAAGGCTTTTGGCCTTGAGTGGAACCCGGCACTCGAGACCGGCGGCTTTGTCGTTGCCGACGAAGTAAAGCTAGAAATTGAAGCTCAGATCGTAAAGGCTTAAGTAATCTAAAAGCTGGGCAAAAAATGCCTAGCAACCGAAAAAGGGAGTCACTAAATGTGGCTCCCTTTTTCAATTCCCTAAATGTCCCTAATTACCAGAAATAGACCCGCACCAGAACTAGACGAAGCCTCAACTTCCAACGAATCGCAACAAGACGACTTCGTTGAGTGGCAGTTTAAATAATTCGAGCCGCCCGAGTTCGTCAGGCTGGAGAGTCCTCTCGATTTGACCCACTTTACTTTTTAGCAGGTGCATAATACGGGTTAGATCCAGAGAGGTGGTCGGTTGCGTCTTTTACCTCTTTGATCTGAGGTGCAGCCTCTTTGATTGCAACTTCGATACCCTGTGACAAGGTCACCGCCGCCATCCCGCAGCCCTGACAACCACCCGATAGGCGTACATAAGCGATGTCGTCTACGACACCAACCAGGTCCACCCGTCCACCATGCGCCGCAATTTGCGGATTTACCTCATTCTGCAATACAGAGCTGATCAACATCGCTACGTCAGAACTCATCGACTCGGGACCAAACTCGGGAAAAACTGTGTTCTCAACGACCGGCGAATTGGGATTGAGTATCACGAGTCCACCGTCAGTGGATAGGTCTAGCGTAGCGCCCAACAGGCGATCACGAGAGGCCTCCGGCACCACAACGCTCACCCCGTTTTGTAACACGATGAGGTCACCATCCGTAGCGTCTGCTAGGTGCTCAAAGTACACGTCATACTCAAAGCTGGTAGCATTTGCCCCGCTTACGTCGACCCATAGTGCCAAGAGTTCCGAGTCTTCCTCCTGAGAAAGCGCCTCTAAAACCACCTCCGCCGCAGCAGAGGACACCTTAAACGGATGCTCTTTATCGCCTATCTCCACTTTTCACCACCAAAAAATAATCCCGAATAGCAACTAGCCTAGTGTCATGAGAAGGGTAGTACTAATAGAACCCGCCCGGAGCTACCGCACTAGCGATTTCATGGCCGGCGCAGCCTCCTTGGGGCTCGAAGTCCTCGTGGTCTCGGACGAACCAAGTCCGCTTGGAGAAGGCTTAGCGCGATTCGTCGACGTTGACTTTAAAGACATAGAGAAATCGGTCGAAAAAGTAGCTCCAATCGCCTACGAATTCCGAGCAGACGCTATCGTAGCCATCGACGACAAGGGTTTAGCGCTAGCGGCGGCAATAGGTGAAGCAACTGGCATCTCTTCAATAAGCGTCGAAGCGGCAAGGCGAAGCATGAACAAGGCTGAGATGAGAAAAACGCTCGCCAAAAGTGGAATCTCCCAGCCGGATTTTGAAGTCGTCGATATGGCAAACTCGAAGGAGTTGGAGAGTCAAATCAACCTCCTCTCCGGGGCCGTCGGCGGTTATCCATTGATCATCAAACCGACTGGCCTCTCTGGCTCGCGGGGTGTAGTGAAGATTTCACAAGCAAATGAAATTCCTTCCGCCCTCGAAGTAGTCAAAAAAGCGATCGAAATGTTCGGTCAAGAAAATCAAGCAATGCTGGTCGAGCGGTATATCGACGGAGCAGAATTCGCGGTGGAGGGGGTGGTAAGCGGCGAGGTACCCGAGATACTTGCAATCTTCGACAAACCTAGACCACTTGATGGCCCCTACTTCGAAGAGACGATCTACCTGTTACCGAGTGCTGCGCCCCCGGGTCTGCAAAGCCTAATCGAAGAATTGGTGACCAAGTCAGTCATTGCCCTTGGCATCGATGTCGGCGCATTTCACGCCGAGGTACGAGTTGAGAATCATAAGCCACCAGATGGAAAGGCAGATTCTACCTCCAAAAAGGTATTTCTGATCGAAGTCGCCGCAAGGTCCATTGGTGGAAAATGCTCGAAGTCGCTTAGGTTCAAAAATGGCAGGACCCTGGAGGAAGTCCTGTTAGCGAGGCAGCTTGGTATCGACCTCGAGGGTAGGAGCAAGGCTAAACAGCAGGTCTCTGGCGTATTGATGATCCCCACACCTAAAGAAGGAGTTCTAAAGTCCATCAGCGGCGAAGAGGAGGCGGCTAGACTTCCATACGTCACCGAGGTGGACATCAGTACCCCAATTGGAAGCTACCTTAGGCCAGTTCCATTTTCAGATGGGTACCTCGGCTTCGTCTTCGCTAATGGTCCA
>JAKAPB010000343.1 GCA_021823045.1 Actinomycetes bacterium
CTCGAATTCTACGAACAGGGTGGCGCCGCTGAGGTCTCTCTCCACGAATCGATTTCGGGTATGGGATTTGTCGTCGGCAAGAAGGCAAAGGCAGAAAAGGGGTCGGTGGTAAGGTTCAGGATTACCGGTGGCCAGCAGAGTGCATTCGATGTCGTGGTCCAAGAAAAGGCAACCTTGGACTTCAATCTCACCTCTGAGCCAACTACCACCCTCGAAGTCGGATTCATCGAATTCACGAGACTGATAGGGGGGCGCAAGGACGGAGGGGCGGACTACGAGTCACGGATCAAGGTCTCCGGCGACCTCGAACTCGGATCGAGGGTTGTCGGATCGCTCAACTTCCTTATCTAGAGATCACTTAGGCCGAACCATTCAAGGCGAATGGGCTACTGGTAGCCCCGTCGGCCAGATAGCGCAACGCTAACTTGGCGTCGAATTAGATAAACTGCTGCGAAGCAATAACTCCAATAGACTCACGCTGACCTGGAATGATCGTGCTTATAAACGGTGTCGTATACTGGGTAATGATTTAGATTACCTAACTCAATTGCATCAATAACTACCACACGTTCCCTAACTCGTGGCGACGACTGATACATCTATCCCACTTCACCCAGTGACACCGGCCGGACACTCATCGTCATAAATACTCTTCATGCAGCTAATACGACGCGGCAAACACATTCTGGAGAAAAATACTCCCTCACTCTAACGAACTTGCCATCATTCCCGGAGCACTTGGCTTCTGGGAACTAATTCACTTTATGAATGAGTCATTAGTCCCCTAATGACCCTCGATATGCTAGATATATTTCGCATCCCATTTAGGCATAAATCCCCTACCTTTAAGGGATGCTTTGGCATAACATTGAATCGTGAAGGAGCATCATCATTTCAAGAGGCCCGATCCGGACACCCAAGAGATCTGGACGGTGACTACGTCCTCGGATCAGCTTGACTGGCTGACCGAGACCGCTGCAAACCTAGTCAGAACGAAGAAGGCTGCGACGGTAGATATTTCCGGACCAAACATTACCTTCGGCAACGTCGACGGGATTGTAACCGAGAAGCGGGAGTGGCGTCTCACCGCTAGGTGCTCATCGGCGACGATGCTTGCATGCGCTCGGGCAATTAAAGAGCGGCATCCGAACCCGATACCTCCCATCGAGGCCGAGTCCATCCAGTACATCGACCCAGCCTACAGGAGCAGCGTGGTTGACATCTGCGAAATCTCCGAGGTGCACGTCGAGAAGCTGACAGGGGCTCAGATCTAAAACAATGGGTCTTTGGCCCCGAATCGACAAGTTTTATTCCTACCCACACCACCGAGGCAGCTAGTCCGCCTACTGCCTCGGTGGACCCACTCTTCTAACTGGGCGACCTCAAACCAGGCCCCGCCAATGTAGCAAATCGGCGAGTGAGCCGGAAGACTCAGTCCCAGTTACTTCCCGACACTCGAAGGGCCGATCGGTGCAGCTTCCTAAGGAGGACGATCAGCTGCTCCGACTCCTCCGGCTCAAGTGCGGAAACTACGTCCTCTTCCATGGCATTAATGGCCGGGATATAGTGCAGAATGGTCTTTGACCCAGTTTCGGTATTGGCTAAAATGACCCGCCTGCGGTCAAGTGGGTGCACCCGCCTCGTGACCAAACCCTTGCATTCGAGCCTCTTGATCACCCCGGTGAGGGTGCCTTTTGATATGCCGACCCGATCTGCGAGTTGGTAGGCCTCCATCTCGCCCCTAAACTCGAGCACCATCAAGACCAAGATAGCGGTATAGGAGAGGTCGCTCCCGGACAACTGCGTCTTTTCGACCTCGTGTCGCACCCTCACTGAGGTCGCCATCAAAAGCCCAAAAATCGACATCGCCCCGAAATCAATGGTCAATGGCGCAACCGCCTGCTTTAGCTTGATCTCAAACTCAGACAGCTCTAAAGCGGTTCTAGCCTCATCGAGCCTTGCAGCAAAAGCAGTTCTTTCCGTGACTCCCCCAATGAATCAATCAGTCCAAAAAGGACTAAGGAACTCATATATTAGCGCTTAGCCTAGCGAGCCAAAGCATCACCGTCAATTAGAAAACAATCGACCAACCAAAATATGAAAACAGCCGACGCTGTATCCAGATAAAACAACCTTCAACACAAAAGGTTCGAGTTTAAAAACGAATCAAGAAAACACCGGCCTTATGCCCAAACCGACCCACACCGGAACCGAATCAAAGCAATCAAGAGGCAACTTCAAACCAAGCCAAAGAGACCCTGGCAAACTGAACATCGTCTAAATGCAAAGACCTAACCCCAGGCAGCTCATCAAAACATGATCGTTCCAACTCAACCGAGCCTATGCAGCGTGGAACGAACCGGCCGCCTGACCTCGATCCAGCTCCACGAATTAGCCATAAACCTAGAGCTGAATCCAGTATGGAGCGGTGGCTGGAAGGACCCACCTTATCCCGCCCCTCGGATCTGACACGTCGCCCGAGCGCCTCGGAATAATGTGCAAATGTAGGTGCTCAACAGTCTGTCCGGCAACACCACCGACGTTGAATCCGATGTTAAATCCCTCTACCGACGGATCCGATGACTTTAGCGAACTTGTGGAACTGCGGGCTAATTCAAACATAGAAATCAACTCAGAATCGTTCAATTCAAAGGGGTCAACCACATGCCTAGTTGGGATGATCAATCTATGGCCCGGCGAAGAGGGATACCTGTCCTCGATCACGAAGGAGAACTGGTTCTTCTCCAACGATTCGCCGTCACTTAGTATCCGACAGAAAATACAATCCGTCAAGGTTGATCCTCTCCATCACTTCTGCTAGTACCAACCATCAAGGGCGTCCTACCAGACACCTTCAACGGCTGAGCAGAGATCATGACCTTGTCGCTGTCGAACACCGACTGAGGTACCGCTACTTCATCGAATCGAGAACGAGCACTATGTCTTCGTGGGTAGTATTCGGATTCACGTAGCAGAACCTCATTAGACGCTCACCCCTGTGTGTCGTAGGGAGGACAAAGGCGATCTGCTTCTCCAAGAGATCCGCACACCAACGCTCGTAGTCAGCACTTTGCCAACCGAGCCGCCTAAAGACTACAACCGACAGATCCGGCTCGATCGCAAGCTCAAGGTGGTCACTACTGCGGATGTAATCGGCCGTGAAATCGGCTAGCTCGAGGGTGTACTCAATAGCGTCCTCGTACCGCTTCGTACCATAGGTAGCGAGAGAGAACCAAAAAGGAAGCCCTCGTACCCTTCGGGTTAGATGGTATGCGTAGGAGCCGGGATTCCACTCCGGTACGTCGTTGATATCATCCAGGTAACCCGCCTTTTGGGTATGCGCCTCCGCAGCAAGCTCCGGCTGCCGGTAAAGGAGAGCGGCACAGTCATAGGGGGCAAACAGCCACTTGTGCGGATCAACGACCATCGAGTCAGCTCTCTCAATACCCAGAAACAAATGCCTCCTAGAATGAGATGCTAAAGCAGCAGCACCGTAGGCTCCGTCAACATGGAACCACAGCCCCTCCTCCTGGCTAACGTCGGCGGCACTCTGAAGATCGTCAACTACC
>JAKAPB010000344.1 GCA_021823045.1 Actinomycetes bacterium
ATGCAGCAGCGAACATATATGGCCGACCGAATGACAAGTTAGCACCTCATTGCATCAACTTGTGCCGCAAATACAAACAAAAAACAAAGTTGAACAGGAGATTTCTCTCATGCCATAGCTAAACTAGCCTACATGTGGAGTTATCCACAGGCTTGATGCTCCCCAATCCCTTACCGTCAAGTAGCTCTCGGGCAAATATTTAATGGGTCAGAGCTCCTAACACGGCTTTGTTGATAGATACTTTTCCTCGTGCACTTTTCGCTTTTATAAGGTTAAATAACGATCGTCAGCTGCTTGGCAAAAAAGGGTTACGCCGACTTGACCAGCACTTAGTTCTAAAACTTACATCAAATTGCCTTCGCCTCTACCAGGTCGAAATCGAGCTTTTGGAACACGGACTAGGTTCTTTTCTCAAAGCTTTCAGCTTCTGATCTCTTTGGAAATGATTTGGAACCCAAGTCTAAGAAAATAAGTTAAAAACTTATATTTCGCCAGACACCAAATCCTCGATCAAAGGTAACCCGCCACAGATATCTACTTATTGGGAACTCTGCAAAATAGAGCCACGATCCTTTGAGCGCAAAGATCTCCGCAGGAGGCGAATTTCTAACACGCAATTCCAGATTGAGGCCAGTCACACGATTGTCCTTGGATCTCTTTGGCCTTGCGCCGGTCCGGCCCACAGCGATCAGTGCAGATATGAGATTTCGCTGCGGCTCGGAAAAGCCGGTCTCATATAACCCGCTAGAGTTGTACTAAAGAGCACCTTGAAGGATCGCGAAGTTTTTTCAATTGCTTGGATGCGCCAGGCGAAAGGAATCCAGCATCAACATGTCTGACCAGGACGGGCCGCACGAACCGTTAGACGCTGCAGCGATCCTTGAAAGGTCGATATTCGCAATTGGCAGAACTCTAAGGCGGCTCCTGGCGAGTAGCGAGCCGGGTCCGACCTCGGTGACCCTCGCGGGCTTCTGGGAACTGATTACCATTCGTGATCTGAAGGTCTGTAGAGCCTCGGATCTCGCTTCCGCGATGAACCTCGACGCATCTACCATCTCTCGACAGATCAAGGCGCTAGAGGCCTCAGGATTCGTCTCAAAGCAAGTCGACTCCGCTGACGCAAGGGCAGTTAGGCTCACCTTGACTCCTTTAGGGCGTCAGGCTATAGGCGAGATGATCCAATTAAGGCGAGATCGCCTCGCCGAAGCACTTACCAAGTGGGAACCTTGCGACACCGAGCTACTTCTTAGCCTTTTGGCTCGGCTCATCGGGGACCTCGAGGGTTAAGCGAATCATCCCAAGTGGGCCAACGCCCCCCTGGCTCCATACCACACCCATAGCGGTCTCACCTACCCCATGCCACCTCAGTTCCCAAATACGCATCCCGACCGCAAATCATCGTCGCCCTATAAAGTTTCATCGTTATCCAAAGCCCCGTCATGGAGCTTCCATAAAAGCCTCCAACTAGATGGGGAACCAATGGACCTTCGATGCCTTTCTCGCTCTGCTCGTCCTTGCTTCCCATCCTCTAAAATCGGGTGCAGAATCGCCATGATCGGTAGCTTGAGAAACAAATTAATTCCGACAAGCATCACAGCGCTATGCTCCGGGTGCCCCTTAGAGGAATCTTTGACCCTGCAAGACACCTCCACACTCGCCCGACCACTCTGAGCAAGCGAGAGAGCGAATGCGTCACATCCAAACTGGGACCAAAAACACCGGGGTCTCTCGGCTTTGTATCGTCAAAAGGGTACATAAAGGCTAAGGCCCTCACCGACAGACGTCTAAGCACCTGGACCCGTTGGCCTCTTGGATTTTCCCATCCAAAAACTTCCAACTCGTCTATCGGTAGGACGCTAACAAGAAAGTGTCGTCCAAGCTGAGCCATAATCGCCAGTGAGGCTACTCGGAGACGCAATATCAAACAGTTAATTTCACCAATAATAAATGTATTGCGATATATCGTGATATACTTTAGATACAAGTTCAATGGCGGTTCTAAGCTGGAGCGACAGATCGAGGAATTTCAAGTTTTAGCCAACGACCACCTATAGAGAAAGGTACCAAAATGCATAAGGAACATGACAAAGAACATCATCAAGGTTGCGGCGGTGGAGGTTGCGGCTGCGAGGGACCGAGACATGGTGGACCTAGACGCGGACATTTCTCACCTGAAGGAGGGCAATTTATGCACAGCGACGACGATGACCAGGAGTTCGAGGGGCCTCGCTTCATGGGTGGCCCAAGAGGATTCCGAGGACCGATAAGGCGTGGACCCCGGGGTCCATTCGGGGGTGGGCCTGAATTCTTTGGTCGAGGTCCAAAGGCTGCGAGGGGTGATATCCGGCTTGCTATCCTTCGACTGATCCAAGAGCAGCCGATGCATGGTTATCAGATCATCCAAGACCTTGAGACTCGAACCAACGGCGCATGGAAGCCGAGCCCTGGTTCGATATATCCGACCCTTCAGGCACTCGAAGATCAGGGACTCCTGATAGCCGAATTAGTCGAGTCAAAAAGGGTCTTCACCCTCACCGATGCCGGCAGGGAGTACCTTGATCGGCTAGGCGACGGACCACTCCCATGGGAAACGGTTACAAAGGACACCGCGACCTCGTTGTTTGCTTTGCGAGATCAGATAAAACAGCTGTCAGTAGCAGTGATGCAGCTCGCACAGAGTGGCGGTGAAGAGCAGGTAGACAAGGCAAAAAACATTCTTCTAGAGGCGAAAAAAAAGATCTACCTGATCCTCGCCGAACAAGACGAATCGTAGATTGCCCCAACCCAAGGTACCTGACACCAGCGGATTAAAGCGAAAAGGAGTCCTGCGATTGTTCGCCGGACTCCTTTTCTCACCCAAACAAATAACCTTCACTTCCATCGACTCCCGTCGGCGCCGACCATGTCCCTAGGAAAGTGGGGTAACAAAAAGCCTCCATATCAGGATGGTCCGATAGATCACTAGTCCTTTGCCATTCACCTTTCGACTAAAACCTCGCCTTGAGTAGTAGTTGGGTGTTCCTGTCGGTCCTTTTGCCAGCTCGATCGGAATCGATCCCGGCGGCCGGAGCGTTTGCCGCTAAGAGTCGATGGATCGACGCCAAGGAACCTCTTTCAAGGGTCTCGTCGGGAAGTAGAGGAGCCGGGTTATTGATCATTTCGGTAAATATCGAGAGATAGCCTTCACCGTGGTCGACGATTTCACACATTCGAAGTTGACTCGGCCAGTCCATCACCGAAGAAGAGACCACCTCCCAATAGCCCCAGTGTGAGTTGTGGTTAGAAACCCTAGCGACGATCTCATTGCGATGGACGTGGCCAGCAACCCAGCAGATCAAGTTCGCAAACCTGCCGAGTATCTCCTGGACCTCAGGACCTCTCAGGTAGCCCTGTATCGGAGCAAAAGAATTATCCATGGCTTCGAGTGGGTGATGCGAACACAGAACGACGTATCGATCTTGATTCTCGGTCTTGACCGTCGAACCGTCCCTGCCCATGTAGCTCGAATGAGCTTCTATCAGCTTTTCCTCTAACCACTTAGCCTGTTGTTCATCC
>JAKAPB010000345.1 GCA_021823045.1 Actinomycetes bacterium
TCGGTGGCGAGTCTCCCCAACACCATCCCTTCGGCGTCTACTACATACCACTTGCGGTCCGCAACAGCGTCAGACTGCTTGGTCACGAATGTCTTCATAATCCTCACCGGTTTAGAACTTGCTCCTGGCGGCTTTTGCGCCCAAGACACGAGGAAATAGCATAGACGGAGTTGGGTACTTCACCAACCGAAAACATTAGCGGATCAATATCCTTGGCGCCGCTAAAGTCCCCATACCCAACTTCCACCAGGTAGAGACCCCGAGGAGGGGCGAGATACCTCTTCTCCGTGGGTGGGTAAAGCACACTTCTTGCAAACGAACTAACCGAACACTTACCCTTACCGACCTCTACCAAAGAGCCCACGATCCCCCGCACCATCTGGTGGCAAAAGGCGTTAGCCCATATTTCAAAGTCTACGAAACGTCCCCTGCTTTGAAGTCGAACCTCAAACACTCGCCTGGTAGTCGAAGTACCATCGGGACCCTTTTTGCAGAACCCCGCAAAATCGTGCTCACCAACCAGGACATACGATGCCGATCTCATCGCTGGTAGGTCGAGTTCATAGGGTACCTGCCAGCTCCGATCTGAAGTCAATGCGTCCCTCTCTGCTCCGGGAAGGATTCTGTACAGGTAGTGTCTATACCTCGCCGAATACCGGGCAGAGAAGGAAGATTCGCTCAATCCGAGCCAGTTAACCGAGACGTCGTCTGGCAGCTGTCTCGCCAGCGACTGGTATAGGCCGTCCAGACCACCTTTGTGCGCGGGTCCTGAAAAGCTAATAACCTGATCCAATGCGTGTACACCCGAATCGGTACGACCCGCAACCACTATCTCGACATGATGCCGAAGGGCCCTTTCAATCGCAACCCCGAGTACGCCGATGACCGTTCTCTGTCCGGCTTGATAAGCAATGCCGTGGTATCCGGTGCCCACGTAGCTTATCGAAGCGGCGTAATGCAAAACGGCCCCATCTGGGGCCGCATCGCAATTCTCTAGCTCAGCTTGAGAAGCTTCGGGAAGCAGAGGGGTCTCCTGATCGAAGAGCCCGCCCTGCTCGGCTTCGTTGGAGCGTCGAGTCCGTGTCACACGAGTTCTATGACAACCATTGGGGCGTTATCCCCATGACGTGGACCCCGCTTCAAAATCCTCGTATATCCGCCCGAGCGTCCCTCGTATCTTGGACCAATGTCCTCAAAGAGCTTGTGCGCCATATCCTTGTCCCTCAAAAAAGAGACGACCAGACGCTGATTGTGGACCCCACCTGCCTTAGCCTTTGTAATCAACTTCTCGACGACCGGCTTAAGTAGCTTTGCCTTGGTCTCAGTGGTCATAATCGACTCTGCGGCGATCAAAGACGCCGCCAGGTTAGCCAAAATAGCCTTCTGATGCGCTGCGCTGTGGCCTAGTCTCTTGCCCTTCTTAGGGCGTCCGGGTGTCATTAGTCCCTGCTCCTCAATTGAAGTCCGCGGCCTTCAAGTCTCGAAGTGACCTCGTCTAAAGACTTCTGGCCAAAATTAGTAATTGCAAGTAGATCTTCGGGCGTACGGTTTATCAACTCGCCAATCGAGTTGATCTGTGCACGCTTGAGGCAGTTTCTCGGACGCTCGGTAAGACCCAGTTCCTCAATCGGGAGATCAAGGTCGTATGAGCGCACTTCATCAACTTCCGCCTCAGTCAACTCGAGACCCTGCGGACTCTCGCTAGTCTCGGCGATCAGAACCATCAGGTTCTTCAAGGTTTCACCTGCGGACGCAAGGGCGTCAGATGGCGTAATCGAGCCGTCGGTCTCTATGTCCAAAGTCAAGAGATCGTAGTCCGTTGCCTGCTCGACCCTTGTTGGGGTAACCGTAAATGCCACCCTCCTCACCGGGGAGAAGATCGAGTCAACCGGGATAATCCCGATCGTCGCCGACCTCTTATTTTTGTCGGCCGAGCGATACCCCTTGCCCCTCTCGACAACTGCGTCGAAAGCGAGCCGACCCTTTGCGCTCAAACTGGCAATATGCAGATCGGGGTTGACGATTTCAATGTCGGCCGAAAGGGCAAAATCCTCCGCCCTAACGATCTTTGGGCCACGAACGTCGATCCGAATTGTCACCGGCTCCTCGGAGAAGGACCTTACGACAACGTCTTTGAGATTCAAGACGATATCGGTGATGTCCTCCTTCACCCCGCTAAGCGTGGTGAATTCGTGCAGAGCGTCGTCGAAACGCAGCTGGGTTATTGCTGCGCCCGGAATAGACGACAGAAGCACACGCCTCAACGAATTTCCAATAGTGTGGCCAAATCCCGGCTCTAGCGGGCCGATAGTGAACTTCTGACGGTTCCCTATCGCCTCGCCGACCGCTTCTACCTTTGGTCTCTGAATAAAAAGCACTTTACTCCTACGAATTGGTTACTTGGAGTAGAGCTCGACTATGAGCTGCTCTCTTATCTGGGTATCGATCTGTTCCCTAAGTGGCGGATTAAGTACCTTCACCTCGAAACCTGTTCCCTCGGCCTCCAGCCAAGCTGGAAGACGGCGGGCCATGGTATCCCTGGTCGTACGGACCTGGATATTCTCGCGAGTCTTCGCAATCAGGGCGACTGTATCACCCTTTTTAAGGCGATAGCTCGGGATATCCACGCGCTTGCCATTGACCGTCACGTGTCCATGGCTGACGAGCTGACGGGCTTGGGACCTTGATGAGGCCCAACCCGCTCTGAAGGTGACATTGTCCAACCTAAGCTCGAGCATCCTTAGTAGGTTGTCACCCGTAATGCCCGCCGCGTGGTTCGCTTCGTTGTAAGTATTGGCGAACTGCTTCTCGAGGATTCCGTAGATTCGGCGAGCCTTTTGCTTCTCACGCAGCTGCGTAGAGTACTCAGATCCCTGCCTTTGACGGTCCTTGCCATGCTCACCTGGCGGGTAGGGCTTCTTCCCGTCCATCGGGCAAGCCTTGTCGCACTTCTCGCCCTTGAGGTAAAGCTTCACCTTCTCCCGGCGACATTGCCGACAAACTGGTCCTGTATATCTGGCCAACTTCTAATACTCCTCGACCTAGACCCGACGGCGCTTCTTCGGCCTACAGCCGTTATGCGGGATTGGGGTGACATCTTTTATGGAAACTATTTCAATTCCGGTATTGGCGATCGCACGATGTGCGGTATCCCTACCTGAACCTGGCCCCTTGAGCAGGACCTCGACTTGGCGTATACCGTGCTCCTGAGCACCCTTTGCGCACGTCTCCGCTGCGACCTGAGCGGCGAATGGCGTCGACTTCCTCGAACCTTTAAAACCGACGTTTCCTGCCGACGCCCAGGCAATCACGTTGCCCGTCGCGTCCGTAATGGTCACGATCGTGTTATTAAACGACGAGTGGATGTGAGCAACGCCGTAGGCGATGTTCTTGCGCTCACGACGCCGCGGACGCCTTCCACCTGGCTTTGGCTTGGCCATCTAGCAAACCCCTATATCTATCATCGACCGGAACAACCTCCGGCTACCGAACTACTTCCGGACCTTCTTCTTGCCCGCAACTGTCTTCTTCGGACCCTTACGCGTCCTGGCATT
>JAKAPB010000346.1 GCA_021823045.1 Actinomycetes bacterium
ATCTAGAGATTAAATCTACCGACTTTCATAAGGGTTTCTTAGAGACCGCACTCGCTCCGAATGAGGTCTTGGTCGAGATCAGGATTCCTTCAAATATCAAGTCGTGGTCCTTCCAGAAGTTCAATCGGCGAGCACAGGACTGGGCGATCGTCGGAGTTGCTGCGGTCAAGAACGGTGCGACGAGGGTCGCACTAATCAATATGGGTTCGACCCCGCTTCGAGCCCACGGAACTGAGTCGGCAATCCAAAGTGGTGCTTCACTCAAAGAGGCCGCCTCCCAGGCGGACCTGGGCTTGGATCCACCCGGTGACCTAAATGCGACGGTCGAATTTCGTCGCCACTTAGCCCACGTGCTGGTCGGAAGGGCACTCGAAGAGCTGGGTTAACCCATACTTTCTTCTTCGGACGGTTCGGGTCGGGAATCCCTGACTAGGACCGTCCGTTGCAGTTAATGACCGATTCCATTTTGTTCCCTTTCGAGTCGCTTATCGGCTTCGAGAGCCTGCACTTGAATGTGGGTTGGCGGGCGTGTTGGCATGCAAGGATTTTGTTGGCATGCAAGGATTTTGATGGCATGCAAGGTTTTTGATGGCATGCAAGGTTTTTGATGGCATGCAAGGTTTTTGATGGCATGGAAGGATTTTGATGGCATGGAAGGATTTTGATGGTGGATAACCTCTTTGGGATTTCCAACCCAAAAGAGCTCACAGGCGAGTTGGAGAAATTTGACTACCTAGCCGATGAAGGGCTCTCTGTAGCGCTCTTTTTGGCGCTAAGCCTATCGAGGCCGATCTTGCTCGAAGGCGAGGCGGGTGTCGGAAAGACCGAGGTAGCTAGGACGATCGCCGCTTGGTTAGGTGTCCCACTGATCAGACTTCAGTGTTACGAGGGCGTCGATGCACAGATGGCGGTATACGAATGGGACTATCCGAGGCAGCTTTTACACCTTAGAACCCTCGAAGTTACAGAAGCAAATCACTCTTCTAGCCTCGACGCAGAGGCCGTAGAGGGTGAGCTCTATACCGAGCGCTTTTTGATCCGGAGACCACTTTTGCAGGCGATCGATCCGGGATCGTTGACAAAGAAGGACAACGGGAGGGTCCTTCCGCCGGTCCTGCTGATCGACGAGGTGGATAGGGCGGACGACGAGTTCGAGGCATTCCTGCTCGAGGTGCTCTCGGACTATTCGATCACCGTTCCGGAATTGGGCACCTTTGAAGCCGAAGTCCCGCCGATCGTCATTATCACATCGAACAGGACGAGGGATGTACACGATGCGCTAAAGAGGCGCTGTCTTTACCACTGGGTAGAGCATCCTAGTTTTGAACGGGAGGTCGAGATAATCACTCGCAGAGCACCAGAGGTCGAGAGGAGCCTCGCTATACAGGTGGCGGCTATCGCCGACAAGATGAGGCAGGTTGGTTTGTACAAGCCGCCAGGGATAGCCGAGGTGATCGATTGGGCTAGGTCACTATCGCTTTTAGGCGAGACCAAGATCGACAGCGACTCGCTCAAAGCTTCCCTTGGAGCGATACTGAAGTACCGAGAGGATCAGGAGAAGATCCGATCCCTGGATATAACTGAACTCGTCAGAGGCGCTGTTCTAAAAGGGGTATGAAATGGCCAGCCCTGCCGAGATTGCAGCGGGATTTGCGTACACACTCCGGGGGGAGGGCCTCGTCGTCCCCCCGACAGCGGTGGCCAAGTTCCATGAAGCGCTCGGCGCGGTCGGGATAGATTCCAAAGGATTCGTCTACTGGGCCGGAAGGACGACACTGATTACCAAGCCCGAGGCCTTCGACACCTACGACCGCTGTTTCGATCGGTTTTGGCTCGCAAATACGAAAATGGTCGAGGCTAAGACCTCGCTTCCCTCGACGATGCTGATCATTACGGACGATCTCGAGGATCCAACGGAAACCAAAGATAACTCCGAATACCAAGAGATCAGTTTTGACCAGGTATTAGCACTTCGTTACTCCGAGAAGGAGGTCCTAAGGGATCAGGACTTCTCGAAGATGAACCCCGAAGAGTTGGCGATAGCGATGAGGATGATCCAGCTTTTTCGCTGGTCCCCTCCGCTACGCAGTTCTTTTCGGAGGGTTACCAATCCTAAGGGCAACAAGGTCGACCTGAGGAGGACGATAAGGAAATCCCTCTCTGCTGGTGGCGAGGCGACTCCGTTGGAAATGATGGATACCACGCAGAAGCGGCGGAAGGTCGTTTTTTTGTGTGATGTCTCGGGATCGATGGAGCAGTATTCGAGGCCGCTTCTTCACCTGGCGCATTCGGCGGTACTGGGGGCCCAGCGGGTGGAGGTCTTCACGATAGCGACCAGGCTGACCCGGATCACCCGGCAGCTTCAGTCGAAGGACCCAGAGAGGGCGCTAAAGGATGCTTCAGAGAAGGTTCTCGACTTTTCTGGTGGCACGAGGTTAGGAGAGCTGATTCGGAGCTTTAACGATAACTATGCGATAAGGGGGATGGCGAGAAGGGCGATCGTCGTTATCTCCTCCGACGGCTGGGATAGGGGTGACCCAATAGTCATGGCGAACGAGATGCAGAGGCTGCACCGTGTAGCGCACAAGGTGATCTGGATAAATCCGCTCAAGTCGATGCCCGGCTACGCTCCACTCGCAAGGGGGATGGCCGCCGCACTTCCCTTCGTCGATTCATTCTTGGAAGGACATTCTGTAGCTGCCCTAGAGGCTCTGGTCAAGGAGATTTCGAAATGAAAGATGTACTCGCACAGGTTCTTAGGTGGAGGGAAAAGGGGCTAAAGGTAGCTTTGGCCAAGGTGGTAGCGGTCGAAGGATCGAGTCCAAGGGAAGTTGGAGCGACGATGGCGGTCAACGAGCTAGCGGAGGTCGCCGGTTCAGTTTCTGGTGGATGCGTGGAAGGTGCGGTGGTCCAGGAGGCCCTAAACGCGATGGGGGCACCCGAGGCGACTTTGAAGACAGTAGGCATCTTGGCACAAGGAGATAATTCTCTGATCGGATGCGCTCGGACCGTAACTTTTGGTTATTCGGACGACGAGGCATTTGCTGTCGGACTGACCTGCGGAGGGACACTTCACATCTTGGTGCAGCCAGAGTTGCCGAGTTTTATCGACGTACTTGCCGAGAAACTTCGGGCCGAAGAGCCGCTCGTGGTAGCGACGATATTTGCGACCGACGACCAGTCCCAAGACACGACGTCAGAATACTTCGCCGAGATGAACCAAGGGGTCATGCTGCCAAATACCGGAGCGTCGTTGATGGTCGACTCTAAGGGTGAAGTTTTTGGCACTTTGGGCAATATCGATCTGGACCGGGTGGTGGTCAGGGATGCGATGGCGGCTTTGGAGCATGGGCGCTCGACTAGAAGGCACTTTGGCCGCTCAGGCCAGTCGAGGGCACAGGAAGTCGGTGTGGTCTTCGAGGTCTATGCGCTGCCTCCCAAGATGTTGATCTTTGGAGCGGTCGACTTTACCGCTGCGCTCGCTAGGGTCTCGAAGGTCCTCGGATATCAAGTTACCGTTTGCGACGCTAGGCCGATATTTGCTACTAAG
>JAKAPB010000347.1:0-2018 GCA_021823045.1 Actinomycetes bacterium
CACCTCGGCAGTCACGCCGTCGCCAACTGGCTCAACGCGGCGGGCCTGGTGACCCGTTCGGGCAAGCCCTGGTCGTTCAAGTCGGTCCTCACGGTGCTGCGCAGTCGGGTCTATCTCGGCCAGGTTCGCTACCGCGACGGGTGGTGTGACGCCAGTCACCCCGCCCTCATCGACCAGGAGCTTTTCGACGCGGCGCAAGTGATCCTCGACGAGCGCGCCGAGGACAGCGCCAAGCGTGCCACCAACGCCTCGGACTACCTGCTCACCGGACTCGTCGTCTGCAACCACTGCGGCCAGCGCTTCGCCGGCACGCGAGCGACCGGACGCCACGAGACCTACCGCTACTACACCTGTGGTTCACGCCAGTGCTACGGCACGAAGACGTGCAACGCCGACCGGCTGCCCGCCGACGTGCTCGACAGCGCCATCATCGACTCCTTGCTCGCCGCCTACGAGGACTCGGACCTCTTTCGCACTGCCGTCGGTCAAGCACAGCTACAGGCCCGCGACGGTCACTCGCGCCACGACGACGAACTCCTGGCCGTCACCAACGAACTCGCCAAAGTCGACGCTAGTGTCGATCGCTACCTGCGAGCCTTCGAGTCGGGTTCTATGCCCGAGGCACTCTGCGGCGAACGAGTGAAGGAACTCGCCACCCGCGCCACCGTGCTTCGAGCCCGTCGCGAAGAACTGAGCGAGGAGATGGAACAGGCCGATATCACGTGTGCGTCGCCCGAGGAGCTCGCGACCTTACGCGACCGGGTGAGTGAGGCTATCGCCGAAGGCTCACCCGCTGTGGTAAAATCGCTCTTGCAGGCCCTCATCCACGAAATTCGCGTGGATAGCCGCCACGCCATCCAGCCCGTTTTTCGCGTGCCCTTGGCTGGCGAAGCCATGGCGGGCGATGCGGTTCGCGCACCGTCCCGAGCGGTGGGCCCGGTGGGATTCGAACCTGTGACCAAGGGATTATGAGATGGCTTGAAACTGTCCGAGCTAGTAGTCAAAGTGTCGCCACCGGTCCCATAATTGCAGCTCCGGGCTTTGCAATCTGAATACCATTGAAACCCAGTGCGACGGGATGTGACGCTCTCGGACACATTTGTTGGGTGGATTGTTGGGTGAGATCACTCTCGATCTAATACATTTCAGTTCGCGATTTTTTGCACGGGTCTATGGAAATTACAAAAGCCATTGGCCGTGGTTCTCTGCCTGGCATAGGAGTCGAAGTACCGGAATCAGGAAAGTGCCAGTCAGCTAACGCAGAAAAATCCCAAAACGCCGAAGAGAACCAAAACTATCGATGTTTTCCAAATAAAACCCATGCTTCCAGTACGTCAATTTTTAAATAGACTCTTACACTGCCAACCTTCTAGGGAATCAACTTTTCCAAAGCGCGGCCAAGGGTAACCCCACCAACCGATCGCCGAATTTGTGTGCCTTCGAGCCTGCATAGAGAACAACCCCGCTAACGAATCGTGAGTGAAATTGATCTCGCAAGCGCGCGAGCCACCGAAAGTCGTCCGAACCCAAAGTAGCCGAAGCCTTAACCTCAATGCCGACCAATTGTCCGCCAGAGGATTCAAGAACAATATCGACTTCTGGCCCATCGTGATCACGATAATGAAACATCCTTGCATCAATATCGCTCCATGACAACTGTTTGCGTAGCTCACTCATGACGAAAGCTTCCATCAGCATTCCCGCAGGCTGCGGATTCAGTGATGACCCGAGGGAAGTCCCCGAGACATTGATCAATCGAGCTGACAACCCGGCATCGAGCAGTGCTGTCTTGGGCGTTCGAGCGATTCGGCGAGAGAGATTTGGTGACCACGCTGGCACGCGCTGAGTGAGGTACATGGTCTCGAGTAGATCAAGGTAGGGAGGTAGAGTTCGCTCAGGAATACCACTCAGACTTGACAGCGTGGATGACTTGACCACACTCGCGTTGAAGGTTGCCAGAAGACGAAGGATCATAGGAAGTTCTGACAGCCTTCGCAGATTCGAGATATCAGATCGGA
>JAKAPB010000347.1:2028-3549 GCA_021823045.1 Actinomycetes bacterium
CCTCCCGCACAAACTCGATCGAGATAATCAGTTCGAGTGAGATCACTAGTAAAGTTCTCACGTAGATCGCCCGCGAAAAGCCGGTCAAGAAGGCCCTCGCACTTTCCTTCAATTTCGCCCTGGGACAGACCAAACAGCTCAATGCTCTCCGCTCGACCCGCCAAACTATCACGGGTTGTACTTAGACGAAGAAGATTGGCCGATCCAGTAAGGAGAAACTGACCGGGGCGTGAGTCACGATCAACTGCGGCCTTGATGGCAACTATGAGACCGGGAACTCGTTGCACTTCATCAATTACGAGACAGCCATTTCTCGCCTGTTCGACATACGAGTGCGTATCAGCTTCTGCTGCAGCAAGTTCGCTCGGCTCGTCTAGCGTGACATAACGATCCCTGAAACCAACAATCTGCTGAGCCAAAGTGCTCTTACCGACCTGACGAGCCCCCTGGATCACTACGACCCGCGTGTCGCCAAGGGCTTCGCGAATTTGATTTGCTGCAAATCGTTTAATAATAACCGTCATGGGACAACTCTAATTTAATCCACCGATTTTTGGTACTTATTTCGCCCTTTTTTGAGACAAACTTCGCAGCTTTTGAGGTACTGTTTAGGCTAACATTCTCACTTCATATCCTCGGCGAATCGAGTCACCTGGTTATTGGTCTGAGAAGCGACCCGTCAGAAGTTACACTCAACCTTTGAAATACCATCCCAAAACGCCAGGATAAAGAACTGGCCGACCCACCAGCGACACCAAGGACTTGTGGAAAACATAATGATGGATCTTGCCCTTTAACTCCACTCTGATAGAGCCATCTTTATGACGCAACCGGAGACTGTGGTTCAAGAACCAGAAGGTAGTCAGATCCCATGCCCATACCAAGATACTCGTAAAGTGGGTTGCGCATAAGTCACAACTATCCAAACCTTACAAGTTAATTGGCTCTTACCAGCATAAATGGTAAGCTAGTGACAAAACTAGCTCCAGCTGCCAACTCTAGCCGCCCTGGCAATTCAGTTCCCAGGCTGAGGAACTAAAAATCCCAGTGGTTTGCCAACTGTACCTCTCCATTGGAGCGGGGAACTATCGAGTTTGAGAAATAGCTCTGAGATAATCGTGGAATCAGCAGCATTGGCTAACCACAGTATGTTACTGTGGTTAGAGGGAGGAGTTCCTATGGAGCTTGACGAACATGCAAAGGCAAGACTCTCTGAGATAGCCTCTGAGCTCTCATCCGTCGGGATGAGCATCCCTGGCTCTCTTGTGATTCGAAGGTTTGCATGCGGCAAAGCCGGGTGTGGCTGCCACAATGACGAGTCAAAGCTGCATGGTCCATATATCTCCTGGACCAGGAAGATAAACAACAAGACGGTGACGCGCCTGTTGAACCAGGTGGCTATTCCGGTGAATTCGTACACTCAGTCCGGAGTTTTCGTACACTTTGATCGGAGGCCATTTCATGGCCGACGAGTGCCGTAGTTTGTCCCCTTTTTCTCACCTCCGTATTTGCTTGTAAGTA
>JAKAPB010000348.1 GCA_021823045.1 Actinomycetes bacterium
GGCGCGGCAAAAAAGGCTGGCATGGAGGTCAAGAAGGTCGATATATGCGGTGATCCCTTTACCGGATGTACTGCGACGCTAAGCATGTCAGTATTGTGAACTAGAGCGGCTAGGACTTTGCTGATCGCAATGGTTTCAACAATCGGTGAGTCTGGATCTAACTTGGTGGTTTTAGTCCGATAGGCATTTAGTTAGTTATCTGATTGGGGAGTGATTAGTTGGGTGCCACCAAAGTCAAGCGGGATCGAATACGATATGGTGGCGACCCTTCCCAGTTTGTTGATCTCTACAGCCCCGTGAGACCTCACCGGGCTTTAGAGATGGACATGGCATCTCCGAGCAGACCCCAGATATTTAGGGCTGGGGAAGTGTCGGTTCTTTCCGTCGAGCGGTTGGCGGATTCCAAGTTGGTAAGGACCGTAGTCTGCCTTATTCATGGTGGTTACTGGCATGGAGAATCCGATCTGTCCGAGATGGAGCCTCTGGTAGGTGATCTCGTCGCCGCAGGAATAGAAGTAGCTAATATCGAATATCGCATGATGGGCGTGGGCGGGGGCTGGCCCAGTAGTTTTTTTGATTTGGCGGCAGCGATGGATGCTTTGTATCTTTCAGGGATAAGCAGAGTCGTTCTAGTCGGACATTCATTGGGTGGGCAGTTAGCCTTGTGGTTAGCTTCTGTATCGGCCCGATTCAACAGTAGTTCTGGGATATTCCAAGATGGAGGGGCGGTAGTTGTCGCTGGCGTGGCGACCCTCGCCGGGATAACTGACCTGATAAGTTTTGCCGACAGGGGGCTTTGTGGTGGCGCGGTAAGGATCTTTCTCGGGGGCATGCCAGAGGAGGTTCCTCGCAGGTATGTAGCAGCGTCTCCATTGGAACTTCTTCCGCTCGGCATTCCAGCATTAATTGTCCACGGCAAGAAGGATTGTGTCGTCCCGATAGACATGAGTCGTAAGTTTGTACAAACAGCGAAGTCCAAAGGCGATTCGATTGAGACCATAGAAGTCGATGGTGAAGGCCATTTTGACCTTCTTGATCCAAACGCACACTCATGGGGTCTAGCGCGACACTGGATCAGATCAATTTGCAATAAACGAAACGTGTGATCTGGTTGTCTCCGATGCGAATAATCCGTCTCGACTAGTGCAGGATATTTATCGCTCGCGCCGCCACGATGGTTACGGTCAGCAGAGACACCAAGGACTCGACTCCCATCAGAATCTTTGCAATAGGACTTAGCGGCATCGTGTCAGTTGGGCTAAATGCCGTTGCATTGGTCAAAGACAAATAGACGTAGTCCACCAGGCCCGGAACCCAACCGGGATCGCAAAGGCCAGTCTGGGTCATCTGCGGAAAAAGAAAGTCCGGATAGCTGGCAGAGTCCTTCGTTCTTTCAACCGGACCCCCTCGGTCGATCTCCCAGAACCAGAGCGCAAATACCAAGACAGCAAATACCAAGACATTGGTGAGCCAAATTTCGAGAGCAGAGAAGAAAAGCTGTGTCCCACTTGCCAGAGTGCCACGGAGAAGAAGATGGACCAAAAGGCCCACCGAGATCAGATTAGCAAGTCCGATGAGGCCTATAAGTAGGATCGATAGGTAGCGCAGTAACTTTGAATGTTTTGAGCGGTACTGCGAAGTTACTGCGAGAATGATGACTAGAGTCGCCTCTAAAGCCGCAAGGATCCAGGAAGGACCCAAGGTCAATTGTCCAGGAAGCAGTAAGTACAGAGCTAAGGCGCCGATTATTACCGCAACCGCGGGAAGCCGGGGATCCGTCAGAAAGTTTTCCGCTTGGGATTCTATCTTTTGACTATGTCTACAAACTACATTTCGCCCGCCCTGGATAGCCTTTGTTTTTTGTCAAGGCCTTATCCTGCAAGATGTTTTGAGGGAAATGAAGTATCTGGGCGAAGATCAGTGTTCCATTTAGTAGTGGTGCCGCTAGTGGGTTGGGGCTTCGCAGGGGTGACATTCGATCTCGAGGGTGGCGTGATCAATGTGAAACCTTTCGGCCAATATCTCCTTTATGGCATCCGTTCTGACCTGGGCGACGTGCAGGTCTATAGATTCCGTGAACACTATGTGCGCCGACAAAGCGGGGGTTTCAGAGCCGAGGCTCCAGATGTGAAGGTGATGCACTTCGGTGATGTCGGGTTGCTGGAGGATTTCAGCGACTATTTCCGCTGGTACGATGTCCCTCGGAGTCGCTTCTAGCAGGACGTCTACCGTTTGAACTACAAGCTTCCAAGTCGCAAAGAGCACCAATGATGATACAAGAATTGATGAGATCGGGTCGATCAACTTGGCTCTAGTAGCAACGATTAGAAGGCCACAGCCTATGGTGACTACCCATGCTAACGAGTCCGCAGCGAAGTGCACGGCGTTGATTCGCATCGCTAGAGAAGTTTGAGACTTTTCGTGCAGTAATAGGAATGAAGCCAATGAGACGACTCCGCCTACTACGCCAAGCTCAGCCACCGCACCTCCACTTGTGAGGGAGGGCAATTGGATACGATGCACCGCCTCGACTACGATCCAGGCGGTGGTCGCAAGTAATATAACGCCGTTCAAGAGTGCAGCTAGAACTTCGAGGCGGGCTAGCCCGTAGCTGTGCCTCGAGGATGCCGGACGTAAAGAGAGTACCAATGCGGATAGGGTAATTCCGACTCCTGCACTGTCGACGAATTGATGGACCGCCGCAGAATACAGGACCAAGGAATGATAACGATAGCCACTTATAGCTAGCACGACTACTAGCAGAAGATTAAGTCCAACGACTGCCTTGAGCGACCCACCTTTGGTGGGGTGGGAGATTGGGCTGTTTCCTTGGTCTAGCTCCGAGTTTAAATCCACACTTCTAACTTTACCGTAGACGGCACATAATCGTAATTGTTGACTGAAACGGTAGACAATAAATGCGGCGTTGAACTCGATCAGCCCGAGCCGTAAGGAATACTCACAGAGGGGAGTGGGGGATTAAGTCTATTCAACTTGACGACGTCGGATCCGGCTTAAGGCTTCAGCTACTCAAGGCTGTATAGGTCGTCACGAATGGATAACGAGATGCCTGGGCGGTTCTTTTTTCCAACCAAAGGACTTCACCCCGGTGCACACTTCTGAGTTTGGCGAAGTCGCCAGGTTGGATATGCTGGCGCTCTCAGAGACGCTGGGAAAGTGGTACGTGTCCGCTAACCACGGGGTTCGCAAACCCGCCACCCGGCGGCGCCGCCAAGCTTGGCGCTGGTGAGCGTGGCTGGCACCGAATCAACATTATCAATTTGCAAACCCCGCCTTATCATGGACCACTCTTTCGGGGCGTCCTATGCTGAGCGGCCAGACATCGAAGTCCAGAACGTCACTTGTGTTAATGGGCAGGTGTTTTGCTTCGGTATCCCGAATCGCCACGGCTGTCGCTGCCAGTTGCTAGCCGTTGCATCTGAGTGATAAATGGTGAGTCTACTCACTAGATGCACCTTTTTCAAGGTTCTCCCCTCGGGCTTCATTCTCACTCGCCCGAGGGTCGTTCTTGCCTCTC
>JAKAPB010000349.1:0-2044 GCA_021823045.1 Actinomycetes bacterium
CTGAAGAGGAATACTTATCAGAAAAGTTCGGCTCCATCTACGACGAATATCGATCTTCTGTGCCTAGGTGGATTCCTGGAATACCTCTCTAGCAAGAACGCTTTTGAGTTGGTCAAAACATGCTGTCAATCTGGGACTAGCCTTGATCAGACAGACCAATCCTGCAGTGTCAAAATTTATCCAAGGAATCCAAATGAAAACTGAGCGATCAAGAAAGTCCACTTGCCTCGCCCGAACCGGGTCGGCAATAAAGTGAGTAACCGACTAAAAGGTATCTTCGATGCTCACCCAGGGCCGGTTCACCACTTCGAATTCGCGCCATTTGTCAGAAGCGGCCTTCGTGGCGAGAGGATTGATCCATTTGCCTGGCTAGAGGACGAAGGATCACCAGCCACTAAGGAGTTTCTCGATGCTGAAAACTCCTATTTCAACGAGATAACCGGCGATTTGGGCGACATTACGACGGAGATATTCGACGAATTCAAAATGCGCATTAAGCAGACTGACCTATCCGTTCCGGTCAAGAAGGGACCATATCAATACTACGGAAGGACAGAGCAGGGCAAGCAGTACGAGATCCTATGCCGTAAAAAGGTAGGCTCGGAACTCGAGGAGGTCCTTCTTGATGAGAATCGGCTAGCCGAGGGGCATGAGTACTTCGCAATTGGCTCGAGCGCAATAAGCCCAGACCACCGAATGCTCGCCTACATAGTCGACACCGACGGCTCAGAACGACACACCCTTTATATCCTCGACACCAAGACCATGGAGCTTCTCGAGGACGTGATTGAAGACCTCTACTACGGGCTCGTATGGTCGAACGATTCCAAAACCCTCTTTTACACCCGCCCGGACAAGGCGATGAGGCCGTCGAGGGTGTTCACCCACAACCTTGGAGAAGATCCGACCTCTGATCAACTGGTCATCGAGGAGCGAGATGATCGCTTCTTTTTGGATATATCAAAGACCAAGGACGACGCCTACATAACCATAGATTCCTCCTCCAAGACCTCGACCGAAAGCTATCTAATCGATGCAAACTCGGTCAACTCTGAGCCGGTTTCATTCAGGCCAAGGAGCGAGGGCCTCGAGTACTACCTAGAGCATCACAAAGAACTGGGTTTCGTTATCGTCACCAACGACATCCGTGAGGACTTTAGGATCGCTAGGGCTTCTGGGATCGGCGAAAGCTGGCAGGAGCTGATCCCGATCGAAGACGGATCGAAGGTAGAGGCGATTGAAATCTTTGAGAAACACTTGGTAGTGCTCTACAGGACTAATGGTCTTACCCGCCTCGAAGTCATATCGGCGGACCTGTCAGAACTAAGGAGAATTGGGACCCCTGAAGAGGTCTGTACCATCTATCCGGGGTCGAACCCAGAATACGATTCGACCAAATTTCGCTACGAGTACACCTCCATGGTTACCCCGCATTCGGTATTCGAGATCGACCTGACGAACTTTGAGGCCACTTTGCTCAAAAAGACCGAAGTGCTTGGGAACTTCGACTCGAGCGACTACGTCACCTTCCGTAGCTGGGCGGTATCTCACGATGAGACATTGGTGCCCATTTCGGTAGTTCACAGGGTCGGTGCCACCCTTCCTGCGCCGACGCTACTTTATGGATACGGTTCTTACGAGCACTCGGTGGACCCCACCTTCTCTACCCTGAGGCTTTCGCTGTTGGACCGGGGGTTCGTCTTCGCAATCGCCCACGTCCGAGGTGGAGGGGAGATGGGGAGGAGATGGTATAACGATGGCCGTCTATCAAAGAAGAAAAATACCTTCCACGATTTCATCCACTGTGCAAGGCACCTCATAGATACCGGCCTGACCCAACCGGATGGACTCTGCGCTAGGGGTGGCAGTGCTGGAGGATTACTGATGGGCGCAGTAGCGACTATGGCACCAGAGCTCTTCAACACTGTTATCGCCGAAGTGCCATTCGTAGACTGCCTCAACACTATCTCCAACCCCGAAATGCCCCTCACGGTCACCGAGTGGGAGGAGTGGGGCAACCCGTTAGAGTCACTTGAAATCTACG
>JAKAPB010000349.1:2054-3534 GCA_021823045.1 Actinomycetes bacterium
ATGGCGAGCTACACCCCTTATGAAAACGTCGGGGATTTCACCTACCCAACTTTGGTGGTGACCGCCGGACTAAACGACCCAAGAGTCAGCTATTTTGAGCCCGCCAAGTGGGTTGCCAGGATCAGAGCAAAGTCTCCATCGTCAAGTGTCATCCTCAAGTGCGACATGGGCTTTGGACACTCGGGTCCATCGGGCCGCTACGAAGCGTGGGAGGAGGAAGCGGGCTTCTACGCCCTAATGCTTGCTGCGGTAAACCCTCAGCCTGCCGGGGTAAAGGTGTAGTTGAATGGTCCGGACGGGGTAGTAATTGCCACGCTTGTAGAGTTGACCGTGATGTGCAGCGCAGTCGAATTACCGGCTCGCATCCAAATCGGACCGGTAGCGGTAATCGTCTTATTCGAGCCCGGCTGTATGACTGCGTCCCAGAGTATCGTCCCATAAGGGGTCGTTGAATACTCCACCCAACATGGTGCGGATACCGAAAGGACGTAGGTATTATTCCCGGCGGGCACCGTAAAGGATGCGTTCTGGCCGCTTTGGCTCTGCGGTGTAATCGTTGGGGGCTGGGTCGTGGTCGTAGCTTTAGCTGCGTTCGTTGTCGTTGTCGTCGGCAAGGTCACCACACTCGAGGTGCCACTAAATCTCTCATAACCTACTACGCCCACCCCTAGCACGACGATAACTAGCAAGGCGGTAACCACGAATCGAATCGGAACCGTGGGGATCGTCTCCAATTGCGACCTAGCATATCCCGGAGTCGACGTTCCGCCCGCAGACTCCGGACGAGGGTCAGTGTTGCCGCTTCGGGGAGAGACTTCGTTTGGGCGGTCATCGGTGACTTTGAGCCTGGGCATCGCCATGGTCGCTTCATTGTCCACCAAGTCATCCCTTGGATTGATGCGTAAATGGCCACTCGGCGAAGTCGACCCAATCCGAGGCTTCTGGGTTTCAATCGGTTCATCAGGCCTAACCAGGTCCCTGATGAGTTCCCTCGGATTGACTTCGGCGCCAGATGGCCTGGGCTGGGCCCCGTTTGTCCCTTGTGTCGAGTGAGACCCAATCTTTCTGACATGGGATCTTGCCGTCTCGACGTTAGACCGAGGAGTTGTCGAGTTTAGAGGGCCATTGGCACTCAGGTCTTCCATTACGTTTATCATCTGCTTGTACTTAGCTATCGACCTACGCTCGCGACGAAAGGCGGTCATGGTGGCGCCCGATATAGCCCCAGCCACGACCACAACTAAAGCGATGGTCAGTAGGGTAGTCAACGGCTCTCCTAATCCTTAAGCCCTTATCCGCTAGGCGGACAAGCCCCGCAGTATAAACCTAATCTGGCCACAGCATACCAACGCACCCGACGGTTGAGACCGACCGCAATTAACCGACGCCTCACCCGGCGCCAGGTCCAAATTTGATCGCCTGCAGAAGGGTTAGCTCAATCCAAATCTAACTTTAAATCGCTTCCTGTTGAGATGTCTAC
>JAKAPB010000350.1 GCA_021823045.1 Actinomycetes bacterium
TCCGACGCCAAGTTCCCTCCTCCTGGCTAGTGCTAAAAAGTAGGAGCCAAAAGCGCCGCTCTGACAGGTAAAGCCCACGTTCCCACTCTTCAAGGTCCCCGATTCGAGCGTCGCGGTAAAGGAAGCGGCCGCTCCAATGGTTGCATTAATTACACCCAAGCAGTTGGGACCGAGCATGATGACCCCGTTCTCTTCGCACTGTTGTCGAAGTCGCTCCTGTGCAAGCTCACCGTCAACCCCGACCTCGCCGTATCCAGATGAAAACACCACTACCGCTCCGGCATTTATAGAGGCAGCCTGATCTATGATCTCCCGGACGAACTTAGTGCCTACCGCCACGACTACTAGGTCCGGAGGGTGGTCCAGTTCAAGAAGGCTCGAATAGCACTTCCGGCCAAAGACAGAGTCGTATTTTGGATTAATTGGGTAGATTTCACCACCAAAACCCATCTCGATACTCGCGGCAATTGGCCTACCTCCGATCCTCGCCGGATCATCAGAAGCACCAACTACCGCTATCGACTTCGGACTAAATAGCCTTACCAAAGAGCTACTGACCAGCAGACCATCCTGGCGTTCAAGCAAGCTGCCCCTCCTCGTTCACATGCGAGACTACCCGCCCGCAATCTGGCTTCAATGTCAGGCAAAAATCGACTTGCGCCCACGACGTCAAGGGACCCCGATCACCACCCCATTCAGCACATTTAGGCCGATCCGCTGATACTAAAGCATGGTAGTTTGCCACAGAACACCCAAGAGTGCAACCCAAACAACACCAAGAGTGGTTGAAACGTAAAACAGGTCGCACTAAGGTGGAGATGAGAGGCGAAATTCAGCCGCCATTCGCACCGACAGCGGTATTTTGGTGGCGAATTTCTGATAATATTTGAAAACTATCGTTGGAGTCCACAGTTTGGCAAGAACACCCGACCTAGCTCACAAACACGACCTGCTCGACGAGGTCACCGAATACGTCAGAAAAAATGGTATCTCTGACTTGAGCCTCAGGCCACTGGCGCGAGCGGTCGGCACTAGTCCAAGAAACCTCCTCTACCACTTTGGCTCGTCTGCCGAAATGATCAGGGCTATAGTCGAGAACTCACTTAAAATCGACCACGACAACTTTGAGGCCGTCCTCGAGTCTTTGAATGCCGAGACACCGACGGAGGTATTGCTCGGCGTGTGGAAGTACTTGAATGCAAATAAGACCGCAATGCGCGTCTACATTGACCTTGGGTCCCTCGGTCAGCAGGCGCTAAATGAGCTCGAATATCTGACCCGGGAACTCTCGAACCCCTGGCGAACCGCCATCGCCAACAGCCTAATAAAGGCCAAAATGAGGGCCGAAGACGCATACGATTTCGCCGAGCTTTCGGTAGTCACCCTCTGGGGGGCGTTGGTCGCTTTTGGGCCGGGCCCAGACAACAAAGACCCCGATCCAACGCCGGTAATAATCCGGCTGATCACCATCGCCGAAAACACCGTAGCGTCCTACAACAAGGTCAACTAGCTAGCGGGATTAGATCCGATACCTTGCACCAAAGAGAACAGGTCATTCCGACGGTGTAGTCGAACTCACCCCTGTTTTCTACCACCACTCGCTGGTAACCGGTGGATTTGTCGGCCTCCCGAAACAGCACCAATCGTTGATAATCCCCCATATCCGATACCAAAACAATCCTAAAGGGGCCACCAAGCCGGAGCCACTGGGCAAATGGTTCAAAATCGGCGGGTTGGTTGGGCACCTCCAAGAAGGTGACGTTCGACCGGAATGCCAGCTTCTGGCAAGGCCTAGATAGTAAGCCACCAAAGAGCGGGCGCCACTCAGGCTCGCAATCAATAATATTTTGATAGCCAACCAGGCTTGCGACGAGTGAATTCGCCGGAGACCTAATTACGTCGCCGCTCGGGCCAAACTGCGCCGACGAACCATCGGAAACGACTACGATCGAATCGCCCAAGATCGCCGCCTCCGATATATCGTGGGTCACCAGAACCGATGCGATATTGAACTTCATCAAAAGTTCGCTCAGCGCAAGCTGGTATCCGCTTCGCCGGGGAGCATCGAGAGCAGAGAACGGCTCATCGAGCAGTATCAACCTAGGAAACTGCAAGATGCCGCTAGCGACCGAAGCCCGCTGTTTCTGGCCCCCGGAGAGAGTCTTGGCTGGACTTTCAAGCACTTCGCCAAGGTCAAAAGCTTCGACTAATCGATCGAAGAGGCTGGGATCCGCCCCCGATCTCATCTGGGCTATTTCAAGGTGTTCCCGGACGTTCAGATGAGGGAAAAGAGCTCCAGACTGGGGAACTAACACTATCTCGGACCCGGGAATCTCGAACCAATCTCCTTTCTTAGTACTCCAAAGGACACGACCTTTGCCAGGCACCCCATATAACTCCCAAGCGCCGACGATACCCGCCAAAAGAGCCGACTTCCCGGCTCCCGAGTAGCCGAGTACGGAGGTCCTAAATCCAGAGGTAAAGACGAGGTCGAGGTCGAACTGGCTGAGCCGACACGCCACCTCCACCTTCAGGAGCTCCACGGTTTCCCTTTCGAAATTGGATCGGGATGACCTCGCCTGTCCCCTTTTAACGGAGCGTTTGATAGAGGTAAAGGCCAATTTTCTCGGGTAAGGAATAGCGCTAAGTCCAATCGCCCCGACCAGGGTCACGAGCACGGTTACTTCGACGACCGAAAGTGTGGATGCAAGCCCGCCACCGTCAAAATTAACGAAAGCTAGTATCGGTAAGGAGTAAGGGTGAAATGCGACCAGGACGGTTGCCCCGAACTCTCCCATCGCCCTAAGCCAGCCAAGGAGGACCGAGGTCCTAACTCCGGACCAGGCGGACGGCAGACCAACGAAGACAAAGTTCTCGACTTCACTCAATCCGATATTCCTACCTGCCCAGTGAAGATACGGATCGAGCTGCAAAAAGGCACCCCTTGATCCCTCGATGACAAAGGGCGCCGCCACAAAAGTCTGCGCTCCACACACGCCAATTAAGGTGTTGACGAAGTGCCCGGCAAATACCTTCCCAAAGAGCGCATAGGGACCGAACGTCAGCAGGAGTATCACTCCGGCCACCATCGGAGGTAGTCCCATTGGAAGCCTGAGGAGTACAGTAAGGCTTCTTGACCAGGGGCTCTTCGACCTCGCCAGTAGGTAACCCAACGGAACGCCAACGAGTAGCGATACGCCCACCGCAAATATGGACGCCGCCAGGGAGACCCAGGTCGCTTCGCCGACTTGAGAAAAGCTACTCGGGTGGGAGATATTTCTTAGTCCGTAGTAAACCAGTACGGCGATCGGCAGTATTAAAAAGAGGGCGAGGGCGAGGGCGAGGGCTGAGAACAGACCCTTGAAGCCGGCTGCTTTTACTCCGTACAAGCCCTCAATTTGCTTCTTCGCTATTTTTTCCTCACAGTACGCTTGAAATGGCCTTTGGTACATCCGCCGAGTTTCCAACCACCGACGGAGCCTCGGTGTTCAGACCCAAATCCTTCAACAGGGCC